>NZ_JAZQPU010000378.1:0-2090 GCF_045628745.1 Pedobacter sp. | reverse complement strand
GTGGATGTACCGCGGGGCATGGCAGGAATTTGAAACCCATGAAATTGAAATGGCCGTACCTTTGAGTCCACAAGAACTCGAGAAAAAGAAATATGCTATCTTCAAACACCAGTCGCAGAAAGATCGCGCTGTTTTTCCGGGTGATGATGCTCGTGAATTCTGGAGACGTGCTGAAGACCGCAACCGCGAAACGGCAAAAGCTTATGATGAACTGGGTTTGGCAGAATATGAAGCCATGGAAGCCTTTGTAAGATGGAAATTTTAAGGGCTATGGAAAATAAAACACAACGTTTACTTTCTTTAGACTTCTTTAGGGGTGCTACGGTAGCCGCCATGATCCTGGTTAATAATCCCGGCGACTGGGGTAACATTTATGCTCCTTTAAAACATGCTGAATGGAATGGCTGCACACCGACGGACCTTATCTTTCCTTTCTTTCTGTTTATCGTAGGGGTTTCTATTGCTTATGCCATGGGCAGCAAAAAGATGGACCCTACTCAACACAAATCACTGCTGTTGAAGGCTTTGAAAAGGGCACTGATTTTATTTGGCCTCGGACTGTTTCTTTCCTTATACCCAAAAGTGTTTACCTCGCCAATAGAAGCTTTTCAACATGTGCGTATCCCGGGGGTTTTACAACGTATAGCCCTGGTTTTTTTCTTCGCCACCTTGATCTTCCTCAAAAATTCAGAGATGAACATCTTTAAAATCATGATCGGCTTGCTGGCCTTTTACTGGGTCATGATGACCTTTGTACCTGTTCCACACGTAGGTTATGCTAACCTGGAAAAAGAAACCAATTTAGGCGCATGGATTGACCGCTCTATACTTACAGAAGCACATTTATGGAAAGCTGCTAAAACATGGGATCCTGAAGGTTTATTCAGCACTATTCCTGCCATTGCCACAGGCCTTTTTGGAGTTTTAGTGGGCTTATACCTCAAACGCAAAGACCTTGACCCGGCAACTAAAATTGCCTGGCTCTTTTCTGCAGGAGCGCTTGCTGTTTTTGCAGGTTTATTATGGGACTTACAATTCCCTATGAACAAATCATTATGGACAAGTTCTTTTGTTTTATATACCGGAGGATTGGCCACCATTATCTTAGCCTTAAGCTATTGGCTCATTGATGTGCAACGCTACACAAAGTTTACAACCCCTTTTGTGGTATATGGCGTCAATGCCATTACGGTATTTTTTCTGTCGGGCTTATTGCCGCGAACCATCAATATGTTCAAGGTACAAACCGTAGAAGGAACAGAAATAGGCGCTCAGACCTGGTTTTACCACCACTACTACAGCCCTTATTTTTCGCCAGTCAATGCTTCACTGGCATGGGCCCTTACACAAATCATCTTCTGGTTCATCATTCTGTACATCATGTACAAAAAGAAAATCTTTATCAAGGTTTAAAATAAAAACCTGTATCCTCCAAAATGGGTACAGGTTTCTTCTATAAATAGTTTCCCGAGTAACACCTTATTGATAATTTACCCATTACTTGGGGAAAGCTTATACATCCCTAACCCAAACCATTTACCTCACACCTGTCTGATACGGGTTTCTCTTCGGATTTCCGGTAGGAAACCCGTAGCAAACCCCTATTAAATCAGTCTTTCTACACTGAAATGGGTTACTGATGGGTTACTAATGGGTTATGTATGTATTCACTATCATTTAACTTTAGTATAAAAACAAAAGGCTGCTCGTTTGATCAACGAAACAGCCTCATCATTTAAAAATTTGTATACTTCTTTTTTAGCGCGCTTCAACCCCGACAGGACCACCGGCATCACTTTCGTTTTTCAAACGGTCTAATGCGGTCACCAGGTAAGTATATCTTTTACCTTTCTCTATATTGGTGTCAATATAGGTGGTGAAATTCTCAAAGCTGATGTTTAAAATATTTTTAGGGTTCAGCACACCTATTCGCTCTCTTTCTTCAAAGCGATAGATGACATAACCTGATGCCGTTTCGCCATCTACAGCAAGCATAGGCTTCTCCCAGTTCAGGAAAACACCATCAGATTTTGCTTCCACCTGTAGATTTACAGGGACATTAGGCATTACATCATCCAACCATGGCATTT
>NZ_JAZQPU010000377.1:0-1879 GCF_045628745.1 Pedobacter sp. | reverse complement strand
GTGGCCACAAAATCTCCGGCACGGGCCTCACTGTAATATAGGTATTGACTACCCCAAAAACCACCCCCTTTAAAAGTAGCATATAAACCATTCATCAGGTTACTGATTCTTTCTGGGGTATCATAAGCTGAAATATCAGAGATGAGCGTGGAAGGAACAGGATTAAGTTTAGTGTCTTTTTTGCAGGCATGGAAGGACAGTAATACCCCAACAGCCAGCATACTTATATTTTTAAATTTCATAACTAAG
The DNA here is from genome assembly GCF_045628745.1 of Pedobacter sp. Lineage (GTDB taxonomy): Bacteria > Bacteroidota > Bacteroidia > Sphingobacteriales > Sphingobacteriaceae > Pedobacter. The sequence continues at coordinate 1,630 of NZ_JAZQPU010000377.1, read as the reverse complement.
CAATTTATATGTGAAGTTAAAACCCTATTTGAACACCCAACGTGAAGGTCATGGCATTTGGCGTCATGTTTTTATCGAAACCTTGTGTGGCCGTAGCATTACCCGTACTGGTTACCTCAGGATCGGAGCCCGGATATTTGGTGATGATGGCCAAGTTCTGACCACTCACATACACCCTTGCACTTTCTATCTTGGCTTTTTCCATCAGTGTTTTTGGCAAGGCATAACCTAAAGTCACATTTTTCAACCTGATGAAATCGCTGCTATAAACATTTGCCGTAATGGGAATAGAATAACCCCATGAGGTAATATCGCCATCCTGTACTTTGGGCACATCTGTAATGTCGCCCGGTTTTTGCCAGCGGTCAAGAATTTTAACCGAGTTGTTCTGGAACCTGTAATCCATCAGCGATGCCTGTGTTGCAAAATACATGTTACCACCCCATTGGTAGGTAATCATGGCATCCAAATCAAAGTTTTTGAAACGGAAGCTGTTAGAAAAGCCACCGTAAAATTTAGGGTTTGTATTTTTATAGGCTACCCCATCGTCTGTAGTGGTTACTGAATTTGCACGGGTACCATCTTCATATTCCCATTGGAAATGACCTGTTGCCGGCACTTGTTCATAATAAACTTTGCGGCCCTTGCCATCTAAAAAAATCCTTCTGCCTGTGGCTGCATCAACACCTTCAGTTCTAATGGCATAAATCATCCCTACCGGAGAGCCCGGCATGGAAATAGAAACCTGGCCCGAAGAGCCACCCACATCGTTAAAGATTAAACTGGTTACCCCCGGTGCAAGAGCAGTAATTTCGTTTTTGTTGTAAGAAATATTAAAAGCACTGTTCCAGCTGAGGTTGGTTTTCTGTATCAACGCTGCATTCAGGGCAAGCTCTAAACCTTTGTTGTACATGCTGCCCACGTTGGCCAGGATAGAGTTTTGTGTAGCGCCCGGTAAACCTGCAGATGATGGCATCGGCACGCCAAAAATTAAGCCATCGATGTTGTTTTTATAATAAGAAAGATCTGCTGTGAAGCGGTAATTGAACATGCTAAAATTGATACCCAGGTCCATTTTTTTACTCGTTTCCCATTGCAGATCCATATTGCCTGCCGATGAATAATACAAACCGGGTAAGCCGCCATAAAGGTTTGCACTATAGGTAGATAAACTGGCATAATCGCCTATACCTGACAGGTTCCCTACTTTTCCATAACTAGACCGCAGTTTAAAGGTATTGAAAACGCTGTTCAAACCTGCATTCTCCCAGAAATCTTCTTTGCTGAGTTCCCATGCAGCAGAAAAGCCCCAGAAATCTCCTGTTTTATTATTTAAACCCAACACCGAAGCCTCATCTCGCCTAAAGTTGGCAGAAAGAAAATACTTGCTGTCGTAGTTATATTGAAACCTGGAGAAGGAAGACACCAGGTAATTATAATATTTCTGGTTATCGGTATTGCTCACGGCCACATTGCCAAAACCACCCTGTAAATTGGTATAGTAAGGATCTGACTGATCTGTTCTGGTTAAACCAAACTGATCGCCCTCAGAGGTTTGCTCTTCATGACCTAACAATAAATCAAATGAATGTTTACCAAAAGTTTTAGCCAACAAAGCTGTATTGGTCCA
>NZ_JAZQPU010000376.1:0-6393 GCF_045628745.1 Pedobacter sp. | reverse complement strand
AAGCGCTTTTGTTTATAAAAGATAACCCTGTAGATCTCATTTTCAGTGATATAGAGATGCCTAAACTGAATGGTTTAGCGCTTGTACGCTCCTTCGAGCATTCTCCAGTTGTTATTTTTATCACCGCCTATCGAAATTTTGCATTAGATGGTTTCGACACAGGAGCAACAGATTATTTGGTTAAACCGGTAAGATTCGACCGGTTTTTGAAAGCGGTTAATAAAGCGAAGGATTATATAGCGTTAAAACGATCTTCATCAACACCACAAGTACTGAAAGATCGGGTATTTATAAAATCAGAAGGGAAACTAATCAAGATTTTACTTAATGACATTTTGTACTTAGAATCTCAGGGTGACTATTTAAGAATTGTTATTCCTTCAGCTACCTACGTCACTCAGGTAACCCTTAAATCTATGGAGGAAACCATATGTTTACCAAAGTTTTTTAGAATTCAGCGTTCTTTCATTATCAATCTAGAAGCTGTTAAAAGTGTAAATGGTAACATGGTAGAGCTTGTTAATGGAAAAGTGATCTCTATTGCAGTAAATAAAAAGGAGGAGTTTTTAAATCATTTAGGCATAAAATAGAGCAATTAAGGAATCACTTATTTTTTTACAAGCCACATTGTTGTGGATTGAAAGCAAACTTATTGGGCGCTGTTTAATAAGTTTGTATGCATGTTATTTTTAAATTTTTTGTTCCAATAAATTTTATAACCTGTTCCAATGATGGTTGGCAACATCCAAATGGTTAAAGTGCTTAAATGAAGTCCTGCTACAAGAAAGGCTGTAAAAGAAGCAATCAAGGCGGCTATCATTCTCCCTAAATGACTAATAAGCCAGGCATTTTTCTTCTCTGTAAATGTTCTGAATGTATGAAAGGCTTTTAGGGTCATAAATACGCCAATCCCTGCGAAAAAAACAAATAGAATGCTGTTAGTATTGTGTTGAACTAATCCTATTGCGCCAATGACTAGCATAATTATGGAAGTCAATAGCATTGTGCCATATATTGATTTGTCTACCCAATCCGCCCTTGTCTTTAATTTGTTTTTCAATATCAAAGCTCTATTTCCTGCTAATACCATATAGATTGTAAAGATCCCTATTAAGAATAAAAATTAGTTTTCATGGTTGGCCATTTTTGAAATGAAAAGAGAAATGATGGAGCTGATCATCATGGAATATGAAAATGATTTTCCTGTGTTTCTATGGATTAGTTCACCCTTTCTAACTAAGAGACTAATTAATCCTATTATTAACCCAACACCGCCAAAGAATGCGTGAATTTAGATGAGTTTTTTTATAGTTTGTTCCAAAATAAAATTTTATTTAGATGAATGCTTTTAATTGATTAGTTCTTTAAGAATATTGATGATAACCAGAGACTTATTCTAAGTTTCTTGATTTCAATTCGTCATTTAGTGCTTTTGTTTTTTTTCTATTGTTAAATACAATAAATACAAAATACAATGGAAAGAATGTAAAGAATCCAAGTCCATTTCTTACTGTATTGTATATTGAAACACCTATTAATAATCCACATAGTACTGCATTTATGATATGATTAGATTTGAGCTTTTTTCTCTCCGCTAATAATTCCTGATCACTTAGTTCAGTGAGTTCTATATTATTCATTTTTAACATATTTTAATTAAGTTTTTACTCAAACCTTTTACGACTATGTAGCTTTGAAAATTTGATCAATGAGGCAGTCAGCTAGTGCAATTAGTTATTTTTAGCGAGAGGTAATACAGTATTGTCATGTTTCTTTATGAAACAAAGCATTTCATGGGCCAATTTAGATATAATAAATAATTTTTTGAAGTCATAAGAAAGATTTTTGAGCGTTGTGATGATATGCCCGCGAGTATACAAGTACTGTTCTACTTTTTCATTTAGGGAATCTATCGTATATTTAAGTGTCAACAGTCATCTGATAGGCTGTATCATGCCTATACTATAATAAAAAAACTATATGAGAAAGATAATTTCATTTATGCACATGTCGCTGGATGGCTTTGTAGCAGGGCTAAACGGAGAATTGGACTGGATTAAAGTTGATGAAGAAATTTTTGATCATGTCGGTAAGCGTATAAGCAAAGGCGACACTGCATTATATGGACGAGTAACTTATCAGATGATGGAAAGCTATTGGCCTGATGCAGGTGAAAAGCCAACAGCGACTAAGCACGACATTGAACATTCAAAGTGGTATAATAAAGCTAACAAAGTTGTTTTATCAAAAACAATGAAAGAAACAGGTTTGACTAACACAAAAATTATTAATGACAACCTTTCGGAAAGCATAAATGAAATAAAACAACAGGCAGGTAACGATATCTTGCTTTTTGGTAGCCCAACAGCAACCCATTCCCTTATTCAGAAGAACTTAATTGACGGCTACTGGCTATTTGTTAATCCAATTATTCTTGGAGAAGGCATTCCATTGTTTGTAGACATCAAAAATGAAATAAAACTAAAGCTATTGAATTCCAGATCGTTTACTTGCGGTGTAACTGAACTAAATTACACCGTGGACAAACCCTAATAACGATCCCACCACATCTACTGCTGGACTTGTGAACAAACAACTTTGGACTTTTCAGCAAACCTTAGCGCTTCAAATGGGGCTACCTTTGAGTCATCATAATTTGAAGAATATGGAAAAGACAGTTTTAATAACGGGAGCTTCGGCAGGAATTGGCAAAGCAACAGCGGTTTATTTGGCACAAAACGGCTACAATGTTTATGGCGCGGCACGCAGAACCGACAAAATGCAAGATTTAGAAACATACGGCATTAAGCCGATTGCGTTGGACGTAACGAAAGACGAAAGCATTGTTTTGTGTGTTGATCAAATTTTAAAAGAAGCTGGAAGCATTGATATATTGGTGAATAACGCAGGTTTTGGTTCGTATGGCGCAATAGAAGATGTATCAATGGAAGACGCGCGCTATCAACTTGAAGTCAATGTTTTTGGAGCGATGCGATTAGCGCAGTTAGTACTGCCTAAAATGCGCGAAAACAAATTTGGCAAAATCGTGAACATGTCATCCGTTGGCGGTAAAAATTCATTTCCCTTGGGTGGTTGGTATCATGCAAGTAAATTTGCGATCGAAGCGTTGAGTGATGCAATGCGCAGAGAAGTAAAACAATTTGGAGTGGACATCATTGTAATTGAGCCGGGGGGTATAAAATCTGAATGGGGAAACATTGCTTTTGAAAGTTTGAGGCACGTTTCCGGAAAAACAGCATACAAAGAATTGGCAGCGGGTGTAGAGAAATTTTTTGGAGCTACAACCAACAGTCTGCCCGAACCGGTTATCATAGCTAAATTGATTAAAGAAGGTATTGAAGCTAAAAGTCCGAAAACACGTTATTCGGGCGGATATATGGCTACACCTTCTTTATTTATGGCGCGATTTATTCCTGATAAATGGCAAGACAAAATCATTGCTTCACAAATGAAATCATAATATCTTTGAGTATGCAACAAGAACAAATTCAGCATAACATTTTATTATATGCTTGCCAGGGAGAAACCTATGCTGCACATGATCCATTTGTATATGAACACGTATTAGGCATAATTACTTCTGGCGTTGCTGAACAATATACTGATCAAGGCGTGATTTCCTATGGTGCAGGAACATTAATGCTCCTGCACAGAAATCAATTGTTGAAAGTAACCAAGAAACATTTCGACGGTAAACCATTTGCCACAATCAATATTTTATTAAACCAGGAAACGCTGAAAAAGTACAGCCTGGAACACAACGTGCAAGCAAATGGAATCTATATAGGCGAACCAAATGTGGTGCTCGAAAACGATGCGTTTATGAAAGGATATTTCGATTCACTGCTACCGTATTTCCCTCAACCTGAAAAACTGACACCAAATTTGGCGCAAGCAAAAACTACAGAAGCCATAGAAATTGTTGTTGCGCAATCCTGCATTGAAAAACTTTTTGTTCGATTTCAGCGAGCCCTATAAAATCGATCTGGAAGGATATATGAACCGCCACTTTTCTTACAATGTGCCGCTGGTGCAATTTGCAAAATTGACGGGCAGAAGTCTTTCCACATTTAAACGTGATTTTGAAAAAATCTTTCACGCCACACCCGAAAAATGGTTGCAGAAAAAACGTTTAGATATGGCGCATTATCTCATTTCTCAAAAGAATAGAAAACCGACAGATGTTTATCTAGAAGTTGGTTTTGAAAACCTTTCGCACTTTTCTACAGCGTTTAAAAAAGAGTTTGGTGTGAACGCATCGTTTGTGTAACGACCACCTCAGTAATTTGCGGTATGCCCACCTAAGGAAAATTTTTAATTAATATAACAATAGAATATGGAATATTGAAGTATCCTACATCAGTTATAATAAACAAACTAAAAATTAACTGCTTGAAAAGAATTTTACTTGCCTTGATCCTGTTTTTCTCAGTTTTATCCTTCTTTAGTCAACATTCAAAGGGGATAATGGATATCCATTCTGTTGAACAGACTTATATAACAGCTAGCACCGGCACTTTCTTAATGAGCCCTAAACAAACTCATAACCATGAAATTCGGGAGAGCTCATTTAGATTTCTACCTTTCTTAATGAACAGTTTGCTTTTTTTGGTAATTGACTGGTACATCTATAAAGCACTTTTAATATTTCCGGTATTAAAGAGCAAACATATGAGCTTCAGTATCTTATGGTGGAGTCTCTCTGCTTTGGCGCTGTTCAGTTTATTTGTGATCATGTATTTTAATGTGAATAAACTTTTAGAAACAGTGTTGTCGGCTATTCCCCTGATATTTTTAATTACTAAAATTACCCTTATTCCTTTTATCATAATTGATGATTTGTATCGTTCCCTAAAGTGGCTTATTTCACGATTTTTCACAACACCAGAACAAAAAAAGAAAATTCCGGAGGCTTTAGAACCCGGAATACCTCGTTCAAAATTTATACTTCAACTTGGCATAGGAGTGGCTGCAATACCTTTATCCGCGCTAACAAAGGGTGTAATATCAGGGGCTTATGATTACCAGGTAAAACGCCAGAAACTTTATTTTAAAAACCTTCCTAAATCATTTGAAGGAATTAAGGTAGCTCAAATTTCTGATATCCATTCGGGAAGTTTTTATAATAGAATTGCAGTTCAAGGTGGTGTTGATCTGTTATTACAAGAAAAGCCTGATGTGGTTTTTTTTACTGGAGATTTAGTAAATGACCTTGCTGCTGAAATGAAAGAATACCAATCCATTTTTTCTAAAGTGAAAGCACCTTTGGGCGTATTTTCAATCCTTGGAAATCATGATTATGGTGATTACTATTTCGATCGGTTTAAGTTGGATGGTGTAGGTAACATTTCAAAGGAGAAAAATTTCAGGGACCTTAAAGAAATTCATAAGAATATGGGTTGGGACCTATTATTAAATGACCATAAAAGATTAAGGGTGGATAATGAGGAAATAGCGATTATAGGCGTTGAAAATTGGGGAGTTAACAATCAAAATAATTCCGGCAGGTTAGACCTTGCCATGAAAGATACGAATGATCTTCCGGTGAAGCTGCTGTTGTCTCACGATCCTTCTCATTGGCGTGGAGAAGTCTTGCATAAATATCCTCAAATAGATGCCATGTTTAGTGGTCATACTCATGGTGGGCAATTTGGTGTTCAAACAGCATCGTTTCAATGGAGTCCTGTAGAATATCGTTATAAAGAATGGGCAGGCTTATATAAAGAAGGCAATCAACAGCTCTATGTTAATGTAGGTTTTGGCTTTTTAGGATATCCCGGCAGATTTGGCATTTTACCAGAAATTACCATATTTGAATTTCTTAGGGGATAAAATTATTAGATAAGTCAGGTTCCACGACTAAGTCTATTAAAGGATTTGATAAAATATAACCATTTTAAACCTGCAATTCATAATTCGTTTAAAATCAACTATCTTCGATATAATGTTAAGCTATCTGTTTTTTTTAATCCAAGCGATTGCTTTTTTTACTTTTTGGTCCTTATGGAGGACTTCAAAATTATCACCATCGGAAACTAAGATATCTGGATTAATATTTTTAGGATATATCTTCCCATTTCTATCAGCGGCATAATCTACAGCTAAATTAAGACCTGAATATTCATTTACTTTAAATCCTAAATTAGTGGTCGTATACCCTGCGGTGGGCTCGCCAATTAAAATTGAATTATACCTGCCAATGGTCGTTATTGCGGTCATCTCTCCTGAACTTGCAGTATAACCACTTATTAAAATCGCGACTGGAACATCTTTTTTAATGGGATGGCCCTTGTATTTTACGGGTGATACTTTTACGGAATCTACATAAAAAGTTCCATTTTTAATGATCCAATCACCATCAGGTTGATGGCT
>NZ_JAZQPU010000375.1:0-4188 GCF_045628745.1 Pedobacter sp. | reverse complement strand
CAATTCTTGCCCCACCCTGCTCACAGGCATCACGTAAAGAACCCGGACCACTGTCGTTTAAATTAGTGACCACTATTACCCTTCCCCCGCGACCACCGAAGCTATAAGCACCACCGCCTTCAGCACCTGGAAATGCAGGTAATTCTGCCTGTGGCAGATCTGTAGGCCTGCCAGCCCATGGAATATAGGGCTTACCCTCTTTAGCTTCTTTTTCAATTGTTGGCAGTGCTTTCTGCCAGGCAATATCTGACTGTTTATAAGCTGCTGTCATCAAATCTTCGGAGGCTTTTTTTACATCGGCAGGAATATTTGGATATTGAGCGAAAGTGGAGGAAGCTACAAGGAGTAGTGCAGCGGAAATGGAAGAATTTAAAAATCTCATTTTCATGTCATACAGGATAATTGAAATACCATCAAAATAAGCAATGAATTCTTTAGATAGAAATCTAATATTTATATATAAAGAAAGATACTTGGTTAGGCTGGTTGTTTCAGGTAATTAAATTTGGTTAGATGGTATATCTCTTTTCAAATTTGCAACCTAAAATAGGGTTATTAATGTATAATTTTCGCCATCTATTATACAATATTATCTTTTTGCAGTTAAGGCTACAAAAAGGGGCTTTAATGTCGCAAGGATGTTACAGGCAAGGGAATCTGGAAGTTCAACTGGAGGAGAAAACCAGGCATTCGGCAGGGATTAAAATTTATAGTGTAAAGCAAATTCCGGAGTAGATATTGGGTAGCCCGGGTGGAAGGCTGAATAGGTGTGCAATGGACGTATATGAGTTGGCAGGTATTAGTGAGTCCACGGTAAGTCCACACTGAGTCCACGGTGAGTCCACCTTATACCAAACAAAGGGTGGACTGACCGTGGACCCAGTGTGGATTGGAGGCGCTGTCATAACAAGCTGTCTACAACGTACCACATAACCGTAACTCGTACATTAAGAGTTGTTTAACGAATATCATAAACAAAAAAAGACCACTTGTTTTTAAGCAAGCGGTCTTTTGAGCTTTTTTGTAGCAATGGCGAAAAAAGGCTGTGCTACAGCATTATAAATTTAATAACCAGGATTTTGAAAACCAGCAGGATTGCTGATGGCATCCATTTGTCCTTGTGGGATTGGGCGCAAGGCATGCACACCATTGATAAAATACTGACCTACGTCAGGATTTTTTTCCATCAGGTACTCTTTGGTTAATTTACCGGTACGTTTTAAATCATACCAGCGAGTATATTCGCCACAAAGCTCTCTGGCGCGTTCATCCAAAATGAATTGCACATTGAGATCAGCGGCCGAAATTGTTGGGGCACCTACCCTGTTGCGTAAAGTATTAATAAAACCAGCTGCTGTACCTGAAGCACCATTTAAATAAAAGTCTGCTTCAGCAGCAATTAAATAAACCTCACCTAAACGCATTACAGTGGCATTGGCATCACTGGTATAGTTGTTACTTTTCGGACTGATCAATGAGCCTGAGTTAAATTTAGTCAAGGAGGGATAGAACTTCAAGAATGGGTTATCTACCTCACCAGCATCAACATTAACACGGGTATATTTCATCTTCACTTTGTTATCACTACCATAAATATCTGCAAGGTCAACCCACAAATACTTGTTGGTTAATTTTGAAGGTCTTTGGGCAGCATAATCCGCATCGGCAGGGTTGGCTAATTTAATGGCCAATGAACCGCTGGCAAGTGGAGTGCCTACAGGCACAGCCGAGCTACGGTCAAATTGCTTAATGGCATCTGTTGTCCATGCATAATTTGTATTGGCCGTCCAGGTGGTTTGGAACGACAAGGCATAACGTGGATCCAAGGTTCCGTCTGCATTTTTAAATACATCCAGCAAGTATTTGCTTGGCATAAAGTTACCTCCCGACCAGCGACCAACCTCTAACTGAAAGCCGGCAGCTAAGATGGCCCCAAAAGCTGTTGGGGTGCTGTAAAAGTTTTTGAAATCGTTATTATGGTCGAACACATTGGTAGAACCATAAGCTTGCGAATAAGGAATTTGGTACAATGCTTCCTGGTTATTTTTATTGTTCGCTGCATTGAAGTTATTTTGAAAATTAGCATAAAGCTGCGTCTGGTAGGTAGCCTGATTTTCAATCAGTTTTTTAGCCGTCGAAAGGGCTTCAGCCAGATATGCAGTACTGCCATATTCTTTGGTTTGCAGGCAGGCTTTTGCCAAAAGACCCAAAGCTGCTTTTTTTGTAGGCTTGCCAGCTACAGCAGTCGTTGGTAAGTTTTCTATGGCAAAACGCAGATCAGGGATAATGGCCTTTTCATAAATTTCCATTGGCGCAGTTCTGGTGGCATTTGTTTCTGCCGCAGTGGTTTCCTTTAAGGTTAATACTACGGGACCAAATTGTTCTACCAGGTGAAAATAGTATAAAGCCCTTAAGAAATAGGCTTCTGCAACCTTGGCATTTTTCTCTGCATCATTGGTGAAATCCTGTACTTGGTCTACACGATCAATAACCATATTACAATAGTTGATGGCATCGTAGGCGCCATTCCAATGGTCTTTTGCCATGTCGATAGACATCGCCCCGCCAGAAGCATATTTCATGTAATTCTGGTTGTTATTTGAATTTAAATCTGAAGTCCAGCTGTCTGTTCCACCTTCGGTAATCAGCAGCAAACTACGGCCATAAAAGTACCTCGACAAATCAAAATAACAGCTGTTGATTAATTTTTCATAGCCCAGCTTTGTTGCGGCAACCTTGTCAACCGTTACACCCGAGGGATTAATTTCTTCAAGCGAGCAAGAAGAAAGCCCTACCCAAAGGGTTAATATAGAGAATAATATATTCTTTGTTTTCATTATCTTATTTAATTTTTTCTATAGGTAATGAAGCTGTCAAAAGCATTAAATATTAATTGTAAATGGTAAGCTTTTGATGGTTTCATACGTATAGTCAGTTAAAGAGTTACGTTAAGACCAAATACAAACTGTTTGGTTAATGGAAAATTATCCGATCCATTGCGTTCAGGATCCTGGTATTTTAACTGGCTGCTTTTGGCAAAAATAAAGGGATTACCTGCAGTAGCGTAAATACGTAGTTTTTGAATACCCAGTTTTTCAGAGAAATACTGCTGCAGACTATAACCTAAAGTGATGTTTCTGATTTTAAAATAAGAACCATCCACATATTTCAGGGATTCAAAACCTATATAACCTGCCGTAGTAGAGTGTAAACCTGGTCTTGGCAAATAAGCGCCCGGATTTTCAGGCGTCCAGTAATCTACATCATCAGGACTATTGGTTGTGCTGGTGGTTGGGTTGTATCGGGTAATTAATTCATTCTGTAACATTTGACCGTACCTGGCGGTGACCAGAATACTGGCATCAAAATTTTTGTACCTGAAGTTATTTTGAATACCACCTGTCCAGTCTGGCACTGCAGAGCCTAATATGGTTTTATCATTCGCTCCATAGGCATGTGTACCATCGGCCGCAAAAATACCATTTGTAGCCAGCTTAATGTCGCCTGGTTTAGAATTGTATTTTAATGCTTCTGCAGTTTCATTTTCCTGCCAGATACCTAAGTATTTGTAATTAAAAAAGGTTTTAACCGGCTGATTCATGAACAAGCCATCAGAAATTAAGTCCATTCCACCAGGTAAAGAAACGATTTTTTCTTTATTGCGGGCAAATGTTAATACAGTGCTCCAGGTAAAATCTTTTCTTCTGAAATTCCTCGTCTCCAGCATTATCTCTAAGCCTTTGTTATTGGTGGCGCCAATGTTCTGCCACATTTTAAAAGGGCTACCCCATGAGCCACCCAATGATGCAGGCATGTTTCTTTTGTATAATACATCTTTGGTATCTGTGTTATACCAATCCATAGTGAGGTTAAGGGCACCTTTAAAAAATTCGGCGTCTATACCAATGTTGGTATTATAAGACTTTTCCCAGCCCAGGTCTTGATTAGCCAATAGCTGATTAAGGATAAAGGAGGGACCAGGCGTGTCTGTGCCAAAACCTACAGGTTTTGGAGCATTGTAGCCCCCCGCTTGTGTGTCATAACCACTTAAAGGGCCGGCGTTTCCTGTAACTCCATAGCCTGCACGGATTTTAAAACTAGACACAGCAGTAATTCCTTTAAAGAATTCTTCATCGCTCACTCTCCAGGCAACAGCTCCAGCAGGAAAGGTATCCCATTTATTGCCTT
>NZ_JAZQPU010000374.1:0-1686 GCF_045628745.1 Pedobacter sp. | reverse complement strand
GCAGTACGATCTACCGTTAAATCTTTGATTACCGGAAATGCCGTTGCTCTCCATGGTTCTACAACGATGGTATCACCATCTTTAAAAGAACGCATGTGTAATTGACAAGTAGTTATCCCTTCTTTCGGACCGTGAGGTCTTCCGTTGATATACATTGAACATGCACCGCAGATACCTTCCCTGCAATCATGGTCAAATACTACCGGCTCTTCTCCCTTAGTAATTAAATCCTCATTCAATACATCAAACATTTCCAAGAATGACATATCAGGAGAAATATCAGCTATTTTATAATCCACCAAATTACCTTTGGCTTTGTTATTTTTTTGACGCCAAATTTTTAGCGTTAAATTCATATTTCCTGTACTCATGATATTGAGATTTTTACTATTTATAACTTCTTTGTGCGATCTTAATGTTTTCGAATTTCAATTGTTCTTTATGTAAAGTAAATTGAACATCTCCTGAATATTCCCAGGCAGATACGAAAGCAAAATTCTCATCATCCCTTAAGGCTTCTCCTTCTGGGGTTTGGTGTTCTTCGCGGAAGTGACCGCCACATGATTCTTCTCTTTGTAAAGCATCCATACACATCAATTCACCTAATTCGATGAAATCTGCAACACGACCAGCTTTTTCCAACTCAGGGTTGAATTCATTTGCTGCACCTGTAACACGAACATCCGACCAGAAATCCTTGCGCAATTGCTGAATCTCTACGATGGCTTCCTGCAGGTGTTTAGCATTACGTGCCATACCACATTTCTCCCACATGATTTTTCCTAATTTCTTATGGAAATGATCAACGGATTTCGTTCCTTTAATAGCGAAGAATTTATCAATGATAGATTTAACACTATTTTCAGCTGCTACGAAGGCCGGGTGGTCTGTAGAAATTGCTTTAGTAGCTAAATCTTTTGATAAGTAAGCACCAATAGTTGCAGGAATTACAAAATAACCATCTGCCAAACCTTGCATCAATGCCGAAGCTCCTAAACGGTTAGCACCGTGGTCAGAGAAATTCGCTTCACCTAAAGCATACAAGCCTGGTACTGTAGTCATCAGGTTATAATCAACCCAAAGACCGCCCATGGTATAGTGTACTGCAGGATAAATACGCATTGGCACATCATAAGGATCTTCGCCGGTAATTTGTTTGTACATGTCAAACAAGTTACCGTATTTTTCTTTAATCACTTCCTGTCCGAGTTTCATGCAAGTTGCATAATCAGGATTGTGGTTGTTATGTTTTGTAGCCTCAATACGGCCGTAACGTTCTGTGTTGGCTTTGAAATCCAGGTAAACAGCAAGTTTCGATTTACCTACCCCATAACCAGCATCACAACGTTCTTTTGCTGCACGCGAAGCTACATCACGAGGAACAAGGTTACCAAAAGCAGGGTAACGACGTTCTAAATAGTAATCTCTTTCCTCTTCAGGGATATCCGTAGGTTTACGGTTATCATCTTTTTTCTTTGGCACCCAAATCCGTCCGTCATTTCTTAAGGACTCAGACATTAGTGTTAACTTACTTTGGTGATCTCCAGAAACGGGGATACAAGTAGGGTGAATTTGAGTAAAGCAAGGGTTACCAAAGAAAGCACCTTGTTTGTGGGCTTTCCATGCTGCAGTAGCATTACTTCCCATTGCATTGGTAGAAAGGTAAAAAACGTTTCCGTAACCACC
>NZ_JAZQPU010000373.1:0-49266 GCF_045628745.1 Pedobacter sp. | reverse complement strand
GCAGCAATTTGTGAGGCCATTAATAAGCCATTGGCACCGTTATTAAACTTGAGTAATACATTGCCATCATCGTCTAATAACCTGCCCTCAACAACGCGATTAAGGTCGGCACATATTTGAGTGATCTCCAGATCTGCGATGTATTCTGCAAGGTGTGCGGCATGTGTGCCTATGTCGCCCATGCAACCACTTATACCACTTTTGGATGGGTCAGTACGCCATGCAGCCTGCTGGTTACCTTCTCTTTCAGAAGGTTGACTTAGCCAGCCCTGTGGATATTCCACACACACTTTTCTTATTTGTCCGAACTTTCCTTCTTTAACCATCTGACGGGCTTGTTTAACCATCGGATAGCCCGAGTAAGTATGGGTTAAACACAATAATAAGCCCGTTTCCTGCACTTTTGCTTCAAGCAATTTTGCCTCTTCCAGCGTTAATGCAATTGGCTTATCGATAACAACATGAAAGCCATGGTCAAGTGCCATCATGGCCGGTTCAAAATGAGCGAAATTAGGTGTAACAATGCTTACAAACTGCATGCGTTGTGCTGCAGGAAGCTGTTGCTCTGCCTCAACCATCTCTTTATAACTGCCGTAATTTCTATCTTCAGGAATAAATAATTCCCTGCCAGAAGCTTTAGCCGTCTCCGGATTAGAACTTAGTGCGGCACAGCTGAGTTCAATCAGTCCGTCCATATTAGCGGCAATGCGGTGAACGGCACCGATGAAGGCATTTTTGCCTCCACCGATCATCCCCATTCTTATCTTTCCTGCAGCCATTAGATGTTGTGTTTTTTTAACTCACTCACAGCAAAATCAACTGCTCTTGCCGTTAAAGCCATATAGGTTAAGGAAGGATTCTGACACGCCGCTGAAGGCATACAAGAGCCATCTGTTACAAATACATTTTTCACTTCATGCATCTGGTTCCATTTATTCAAAACGGAGTTTTTAGGGTCATTACCCATTCTTGCTGTACCCATTTCATGAATGGCCATGCCGGGAGTAGAACCATTGTCGTAAACCTTAATGTCCTTCATTCCAGCAATTTCTAACATTTCAGCGGCATCGTTCATCATGTCTACGCGCATTTTTTGCTCATTTTCTTTAAATTCACAATCAATGGCTAAAACGTGCTGTCCCCATTTATCTTTTTTAGTTTTATCAATGTAGACGCGGTTTTCAAAATAAGGTAAAGACTCACCAAAACCTCCAAGTCCCATGTTCCATGCACCCGGAGTAGTCATTTGATCTTTAAACTCACCACCGAAAGCCATTTCAGCTACATCAGCATGCCAGTTGCCGCGTGTAGCGCTACCCTGGTAACCAAAGCCTCTTACATAATCACGTTTATCATTGCCAATGTTTCTGTACCTTGGGATATAAATCCCATTTGCACGTCTGCCATAAGTGTATTTATCGTCAAAGCCTTCTGCTCTTCCTGAAGCACCACAACGGAAATGGTGATCCATCAGGTTGTGGCCAAGCTGACCGCTGCCATTACCTAAGCCATCAGGGAACTCCGCTGAAGTAGAGTTTAACAACAAGAAAGTTGAACCTAAGGTTGAACCATTAACGAACACTATTTTAGCATAGTATTCTATGTTTTCATTAGTTTCTGAATCGATGACTAATACACCGGTCGCTTTTTGTGTTTCCTTATCATATAAAATCTGGTTCACTAAAGAGAAAGGACGTACAGTTAAATTACCAGTAGCCATTGCTGCCGGAAGGGTAGAGGACTGGGTGCTGAAATATGCACCAAAAGGACAGCCTCTGCTACATAAATTACGGTATTGACATTTACCACGGCCGCCATGTTCCACTGTTAAGTTAGCTACACGGCCGATAGTCATGATCCTGGATTTCTTCCAGTTATCTTCAACACGTTTCTTCATGGATTTTTCCACACAGTTCATTTCCATAGGAGGAAGAAACTGCCCATCAGGAAAATGTGGGAAATTTTCCGCCTGCCCACTGATACCGGCAAACTTTTCTACGTAATCATACCATGGGGCGATATCCTTAGTACGAATAGGCCAATCATTTCCGTGACCATCTTTAGCGTTTTCTTCAAAATTTAAATCGCTTAAGCGGTAACTTTGACGGCCCCACATCAGTGATTTACCACCTACATGGAAACCACGGTACCAGTCAAAACGCTTAACTTCTGTATAAGGGCATTCAAGGTCATTTACCCAGAAGCTTTCGTTGTACTCCTGATAGGGGTAATCTCTTTTTTGAACAGGGTGAGTTTTCTTTTGCTCTTCGGTTAAACGACCCCGATGCTCAAATTCCCATGGCTTTTTCATTGCCGTGGTATAGTCTTTTATATGTTCAATGTTTCTGCCTCTTTCCAGCATTAAAACTTTTAGACCTTTTTCGGTAAGCTCTTTTGCTGCCCATCCACCACTGATGCCTGATCCGACAACAATGGCGTCATAAGTGTTCTGTGCTGTAGCTTTTGTATTTAAATTACTCATGGTTCTTTTTCTTTTTTAGGAAGCCCAAACTTTTTGACCTGGTTTTAAATCTACACAGCCATCATAACGGCCAGGAATGTCAACATATGTATAGGCCTGTGTAGCCCCAATTTCAGAGGTGAAATAGCCTAGTAAAGTTAAATCACGCATAATGGCAAAAAATAATGGCTTTCCAGGAGGCGTTTGTTTTGCATTCATAGGTTTGCCGGCTTCTTCTTTTTCCGATTTTTTAACGATTTTATTTTCGGCGGCTATTCTTTCTTCTTCACTTTTGTCTTTTTCTTTCTTTTTCTCGGCAACGGCTTCATCCCTTAATTTGCCTAACAATTGTTCTCTCTCTTTTACTGAAATTTTCAAAAATGAGTTGCCAAATTCCTTTTTAGACTTTTCTTCAAGATCCTCCAAACCCTTTACAAACACTTTTTGAGCATCTTCAGGATAACAATCTTTAACCATCATTGGAATCCATTCTCCTACGCCTGCCGCTTTAGCGCCTGGTGTGCTGGTTGTTGGAATTATGATGTCGGCAATTTCTGTGATTAATAATTTCTGATCTGCGGAGAATAAGTCTGCATTGTCTTTGTTTCCTGAGGGACCGCAACCTTCCAGAAATACACCAATGGTGGTGGCAGATAGTGCTCCTCCTAATAAGAAAGCAACACTTTTCACTGCATCTCTTCTATCCATAATAATTTATCTTTGGTTTTTATTTAGGTTTTTGTTTCGAATTTTAATCATCTAAAATAACAAAAAGACAACGCAATGTGCATTATTTCAATAAAATGATTTCTGTTTATATTCATTTTGTTACCTGAATAAAATATCCTTCAAATTTTTACCTTTGCGCAAACATATTTTGAATGGGTGAGAGAATAATTGTACTAGGTTCTAACGGACAGATTGGTACAGAGTTAGTTACTGCTTTAAGAAGAAGCTATGGTGAAAATAATGTAATTGCCTGTGATATACGGAGGCCTGATTATGATATCAAGAATTCCGGACCTTTTGAATTTGTAAATGTGCTGGAGAAAGATACTTTAAACGGTTTATTTCAGAAGTATAAGCCTACGCAGGTGTATTTGCTTGCCGCTTTATTATCTGCAACAGGGGAACAAAACCCTAAACTGGCATGGGATCTAAATATGAACGGCCTGTTAAATATTCTGGATTTAGCGTTAATTTACAAAACGGCAAAAGTGTACTGGCCAAGCTCTATAGCTGTTTTTGGTCCAGGATCACCAAAGGTGGATACACCACAGTCTTGTGTAATGGATCCTAATACTGTGTATGGAATCAGTAAACTTGCAGGTGAAAGGTGGTGTGAATATTATCATCAGAAATTCGGTTTAGATGTGCGGAGTATCCGTTACCCCGGACTAATCAGTTGGAAAGCTGCCCCAGGTGGTGGTACTACAGACTATGCCATTCACATCTTTCATGAAGCGTTAAAAAAAGGTAGTTATGCTTCATTTTTATCGGCAGAAACTGAATTGCCTATGATGTACATGGATGATGCTATTCGCGGAACTATTGCCCTGATGGATGCTGAAGCCAGTAAAATCAGTATTCGTTCTAGTTATAATTTTGCAGGCGTGAGCTTTACACCAGAAGTTTTAGCAGCAGAAATCAGGAAATATATACCGGAATTTAAATTAACTTACACTGAAAATGATCCGCGCCAACTGATCGCAAATAGTTGGCCTAAATCTATAAATGATAGCTTTGCGGCAAAAGATTGGGGTTGGAAACCAGCGTTTGATCTGGCAAAAATGACCGAAGACATGTTGCAAAACTTAAAAAATAATAAGTAAATAAAACTTATCACCACTATGGGAAGAGCATTCGAGTTTAGAAAAGAAAGAAAATTTAAACGTTGGGCAAAAATGGCCGTTCAATTTACCCGTATAGGTAAAGAGATTGTAATGGCGGTAAAAGATAATGGTCCGAATCCTGAAACCAATTCACGGTTACGTACCGCTATTCAGAATTCCAAGGCTGTAAATATGCCAAAGCATACGGTAGATGCAGCGATTAAAAGAGCCTCTAACAAAGATGAAAACGGTTACGAAGAGTTTGTCTATGAGGGATATGCACAACATGGCGTTGCCATTTTAATTGAGACGGCTACTGATAATACCAACAGAACGGTTGCTAATGTGCGCAGCTACTTCAATAAAACAGGCGGTACTTTAGGGAAAACAGGATCCTTAGATTTTATTTTCAACCGCAAGTCTATCTTTAGGTTTTTACCTGGAGAAAAGGACCTTGAGGAGCTGGAATTTGAATTGATTGATGCTGGTTTAGAGGAATTATATGTAGAGGCAGATGAGGAAGGAAACGACGTCGCTGTGGTACAAACGGCCTTTGAAGATTTCGGTAAAATGCAAAAAGCACTGGAAGAATTAGGTGTAGAGTTGAAAAGTGCAAAATTAGAACGTATAGCTTTATCTACTATCGCAGTGACAGAAGAACAAGCTTTAGATGTGTTTAAGCTAATTGATAAATTAGAAGAAGATGATGATGTACAGGCTGTATATCATAACATGGAAGAGTAATTACTTCTGATGTGAAAATAACCAGGGCAATAATTGTGGTTCAGCGAAAGCTGAATCCCAACTATTGTGGTTGGCATCAGGATAAAGCGTATACTTAACCTCCTTGCCAATAATCTTCAGCTGATCGGCAATTTGCTTGGAATATTCAAAGCTGACCACATCGTCTTTACCACCGTGGAATAGCCATAGAGGGGTATTCTTATATTTCTTTACATTTGCAATGTTATCTCCTCCGCAAATGCTAAACGCTGCGGCAAATGTATTGTGCTTGCGCCTCAGCAGTTCAAAGGTCCCCATTGCCCCCATGGATAAACCACCAACATATACCTGCTTTTTTTCAACATATGGTTTGTCCAAAAAATCATTTATCATACTGATTAAAGCATGCTGTGCCTGTGTAGGCTTCCCGCGCTTTTGGAAGTCAAAGCGTTTCTTTCCCTGCTCTGCAGAATTAATTTTAACGTTAGACCAATAGTCGTTTTTAGGGCATTGTGGGAACACTATAATCGCTGGAAACTTCTTTCTCACCTCCTGTCGAAGAAAAAAGACCCCGCCATGTGCCAGTTGTTCCTGGTTTCCATCGCCACGTTCTCCACTGCCGTGCAGAAAGAACACAATAGGATACTTCTTATGCTGATCGAAATTTTCTGGCCACAGTACCCGGTATGAAATTTTATCTTTCCCTTTTATAAAGCTGCCCTTATCGTATTTGCTGAAATCCTGGCTTTTGACTTTCGACCCACTCAGGATCATCAGAAATATTAAAATAAAGTGCGCTGTTTTCATTGGGGGTATTTATAATTTTAAAGTAACGGAGCTATGAGGAACATTAATGGAGCTGTATACGTGTTCTTTGTTTGGTTTATAATTCTAAAATAAATAACCTTTTTTGATTTTTCTTAGAATTCACCTAATTTATAATTATTTTGTTTTATTATTTCACAAGTGTAAATTTTGTTTCTGCCACATCCCTGGAGTTGGAACCTATATAAATTTTAAAGTCTCCGGGTTCTGCACCAAATTCTAGTGCCGCATTATAAAATTTCAAGTCTTCCGTACCTATGTTAAAATCAATCGTCTTTATTTCCCCTTTCTTTAAAAAGATCTTTTTGAAACCTTTAAGCTCTTTGACTGGGCGTGTAATAGAACCATAAATGTCCTGTATATAAAGCTGCACTACTTCATGTCCATCATATTTTCCTGTGTTTTTTACAGCAACACTGGCTGTGATTTGACCACCATTCTTCAGCCTGTTAGCACTCAATTTGATGGGTTGGTAGCTGAAAGTGGTATAACTGAGGCCATAGCCAAAAGGGTATAAGGGCTCATTCGGACTATCAAGGTAGCGTGATTTATATTTATCAAGAAAATCTCCCGCATAGGGGCGGCCTGTGCTTTTATGGTTGTAATACAGTGGTATCTGCCCCACATTACGTGGAAAGGTGGTTGTGAGTTTCCCTGAAGGGTTATAGTTCCCTATTAATACATCCGCAATAGCATTTCCTGCTTCTGTACCGGCAAACCATGTTTCCAGGATAGCGGTCACATTTTCTTCTTCCCAGACTAATGTCATCGGGCGACTGTTCATCAATACCAATACTACAGGTTTTCCCGTATTAACAACTGCTTTTAACAGGGCTTTTTGTTGTGGCAACAAATCCAGTTGGGTAAGGCTGGTGGCTTCTCCACCCATGATGGCACTTTCACCTAAAACTAACACCGCTACATCAGCATTTTTAGTCACCTTAACTGCTTCCTCAAGGAGTTGAGCAGGACTTTTTTGATCGGCAACAATCTCTGCACCATTATGGTTGAGCTGTTTCAATAATTCGGGATTGTCTACTAGATTGGCGCCTTTAGCATAGGTAATTTCCATTTCAGGTGCCACACTTTTTAGCCCTTCCAAAACAGTTACGGCTTGTTTCCAATCACCCGCAGCACTCCAATTTCCTATCAAATCTCTTTTTCGATCAGCCAGGGGACCAATTAAAGCAATCTTAGCATTCTTTTTCAAGGGTAGAACAGACCTGTTGTTTTTTAATAAGACCATAGACGCTTGAGCTATTAACCGTGCATCGGCCCTATTACCCGGAGTTAGAATATCCTCCCGGGCACGTTTTTCACTGACATATTTATAAGGGTCTGCAAAAAGACCTAATTTATATTTTGCTTGTAAAATACGTCGGCATGCGCTGTTGAGCGTATTCATGCTTACAGATTGATCTGCCAGTGCTTGTTGAGTAGTCTTTAAAAAACCTTCTCCCACCATATCCATGTCTACACCGGCATTCAGTGCCAGGGTGCTCACTGTTTTTAAATCACCCAGGCCATGGGCAATCATCTCTGGGATTCCGGTATAATCGGTAACCACAAAACCATCGAAAGCCCATTGATTGCGCAATACCGTAGTCATTAGCCATTTGTTTGCTGTTGCAGGAATGCCGTTGACATCATTAAAAGCAGCCATCACTGAGCCTGCACCTGCCTCCACTGCTGCTTTATAAGGAGGGAAATATTCATTATACATCCTGTTCAGGCTCATGTCGGTGGTATTATAGTCTCTGCCGGCTTCTGCAGCACCGTACAGCGCAAAATGTTTTACACAGGCAAGAATGGCATCTTTGTTAGCTAATGAATTGGTTTGGTAACCTTTTACCATTGCCTTGGCAATTGCAGAACCTAGAAAAGGATCTTCACCAGCACCCTCCGCTATGCGTCCCCATCGGGGATCCCGCGCAATATCTACCATGGGTGAAAATGTCCAGCTCAACCCATCTGCACTTGCTTCTTTAGCGGCAATACGGGCACTTTTCTCGATCAGTTCCATATCCCAGCTGCTACTTAACCCCAGTGGAATAGGGAATATGGTTTTATGGCCATGGATTACATCATAGCCAAACAACAAAGGAATTTTTAAACGGGAGGACTGCATGGCCAGGTCCTGCAGCTTTTTCACTGCCGAAGGGGTGTACGTATTGAAAACTCCACCCACTAAACCTTCTTTTATTTTCTGATCTACACCCTCGCTTAAAATGGGACCTGTAACATCAAAGCCAACAGAAGGGAGGTTAAGCTGCCCAACTTTCTCCGCTACTGTCATTTTCGACAGCAATTGATTAATGAATTTATTCATCTCTACAGTGTCTGCTGCAGGTTTTGAAGACTGTGCCGAAAGGTTGCTTGCGCTAAAAAGTGCAAGGACAAACCATAAAGATGTTGTTTTCATGTCGGATCATTTAAGTCTGGCTCTCCTTCCCAGAATATTTACCTATTTGAGGAGGTAAGGCTTTATTTCTTTTATCCAGATGGCGTAACCATCAGGTTTCATATGTAACATGTCATCCTGGAAAAGCTCTGGTCGGAGTTGATTGTTCTTCAGCATTTTACTGTTTACATCAACAAAGTTGGTATGGCTGTAATGTGTTAGAAATTCTTTAATTAACGTATTGGCATACGTCATTGTTTCTGCATATTTTGTTCTGGAAGGGCTATTTTTCATCGAAACATAGAGCACAGGAATTGCTGGGAACTTATTTCTGATATTAGTGAAAAAGGTGGCGAAGCGGCTTAAAGTTTCAAGGGCAGTAGTTCCCATGGCGATATCATTTTCGCCACTATAGATAACCACCTGTTTAGGTTGGTAAGGGTAAACAAGGTCTGCAATATAATAATTGGCCTGGGCCAGCGTAGATCCACCAAAACCCCTGTTGATGGCATTATATTCTTTAAAGACGGTTTCAAGGTCTTTCCAAAAAGTAAAGGAGGAACTGCCAACAAATAACACACCGTTTTTTGGGGGCATGGCTATACTGTCTTGCTTTTTGAATTTCTGAATATCATTCCAGAAAGCAGGTTTTGTTTGTGCAAAGGATGCCGTACTCCATAGTATAACGAAAACGATGGATAAATAGTAAGTGTGTCTTTTCATAGATATATTTAGTTTACCTTGATGATTTCAGAACGTTCTGAAGCGCCATTTTCATTGATGGCCACTATGCAAAAATAATAGGGTTTTTCTTTATCCATCCCCTTGTACCAATATTCATTGCTGTTATAAACCATAATGCTATTATAGAGTTTCTGAGGATCGATGCCCAAATATAGGTGATATGCATAAGCATTGTCAACATTATCCCACTTTATCCATGCACTTCTTTTATCTTTCTCCGTACGCAGAATGGTTAAGTTTTTAACTTTTAAAGGTTTTGGAATGTCACTGTTACCAAAAACCCTAAAGCCACTGATGGCAAACTTGCCGGTAGGCATATGAATATTCTCCAGTTTCAGCCACCTTGCCTTAATGGGTTCATCCAGTTCTATGTAATCGTGGGGTACATCCTGCTTATTTGTACTCTTATCCACTAACAGCTTCCAGTTTTCGCCGTCTATAGAAAGCCATAATTTATATTGATGATAGATACCTTGCTGTTTCCCTAAAAAGGTAACATCCTGATCAGCATAGTTGAGCTGTATGGCTCTTACGGTAGATATAGTGCCGAGGTCTGTTTGCAGCCACTCTCCTTTTTGACTGGTCGCCGCAGACCAATAGGTTTTAATGTCTTCATCTACGGCATTGTTGGCATGGTAGCCTCCTAAGGTGGAGGAAACCATCACCGGTTTATGATAGTTGAGTAACATCCAACCTGTAAAGCCACTTTTTAAATGATTAGTCGCCCGTTGAGGTAGATAGTGAGGATAATCGCCGAAAGCAGCGTCCATATACATTACATTATCTTTGTCAAAGCCCGCAGGCCACATACCTAGTCTTCTTTCAAAGTTGTTCTTCACAGAGATCACCATTGTTGCTACATGCCAGTAATTTCCCCATAGATCCTGAAAAGTTGCTCCATGACCGGCACCGCGGACAAAACCACCAGGTTTATAAGAGAAAGGGAGTGATTGTTGTTCAAAAGGGCCCAGAGGTGATTTTCCTACAGCAACACCATCTGCATAACCACTAAATTCTGTAGCAGGCGCACCAAACTGGAAGAAATACTTCCCTTTATGTTTATTCATCCAGGCACCTTCGGTAAAAGGATCTAGAAAAGTGTTGTCAAGGTATTCTCCAAAACGCTGCCAGCCAAACCTATCTGGATTTAACAACAACAATTCTTTCCTTGTGCCTATTGGGGCGAAAGTTTTCCTGTTTAGTTCTATACCATACAAAGGATAAACATTGCTGCTGCCATTATACATATATAACTTTCCATCCTCATCAATAAAATGGGCAGGATCCCATCCACCTATATCAAATTCATGTACCGCTTCTTTCCATTCATTAGCTTTTGGATTGGTACTTTGCCAAATAGGGAAATTTCTGGAATAGGTAGAACCAAAAACAAGCATTGTATCTCCTTGTACCCACACAGAGGGCGCACATAAATCGTCATACACTTTATGCTCCGGACGGAGGAAAGATTTAGAGATGAAATTCCAGTGATACAGGTCCTTGCTCCACCAATAACCCCATTGGTTAGTCGAAAACAGGTAATAGTCACCTTTATAAGTGACGATCACCGGATCTGCCGTTGCCCGGTGTTTACCCTGCTCCGCAAAATTCGGAATAGGGGTGTAGCCATAATCAAGGTTGATGGGGTTACAATAAGTAAGTTCTTTGTGCTGGGCATACCCTACAGATCCCAGTGCAACTGCCAGAGCCGTAAATACCATATGGAGAAGTTGCCTTAACATCTTATTGCGGTATAGCAGGACTGCTGAAGCCAAGCTTTTTTAGACCTTTTTGTACTTCAGGTATGCTCATAAAAAGTTTCCATAACAAAGCGCTGCGGTAGTTTTCAATCATCACAATAATGGGCCCCTGGTCAATGGCAAGGTGAGATTTGGCTACCCAATTGTGCTGATCGCTAAAAGCATCGGCAAAACCATATTCTGTCCATATTTGATTGCCTTTATCTTCATAAAAATGTCTTAAAGCCTGCATTGAGAATTCTGGGGTATAAGGAAAGGAAGAGAGGGCTGCAGTAGGACTAATAACACCTAAATCTTCTTCAGGTGAGTGGGCTGCATAGCCTTGCCAGCTATCACTTGCCGTTAAGCCCCAGCAATTAGCGCCATAACCCTTATACTTCTTTGGATTTTCAATACAGTAAGCCCTGTTAATTAACGTATGTGCTTTATTCTGTTCAAAATAGTTTGCATACTGATCTTTCAATCCCCGTGGGTCAAGTCCTAAAAAAGAATAGTGAGCGAAAAACAGGGGGCCACCAAAATTAAAACCCAGGGGCAAGGTAATGCCATTATACTTGCGTCCATTGCGGAAATTCTCACTATTTGCCCAGCCCTGCGTATAAACTCTTTTGTCGATGCCAAACCGGGGAGAGGAAGCTGCCAATACATAAGTGATTAAACATTCATTCCATCCCCTAATGGGGTGGTTCATGCTCCAGTCATTATTCGGACTCCAATGCCAATATAAAACATCTTTATTTTGGGTAAACCAGTTCCATTCTATGCTTTCCCATAACCAGGTTATTTTATTCCTGATCGCTTTTTCTGTTTCGTTGTCAGCAGTATAATATTGCCGAGCCGTTAAAAGCCCCTGGAATAAAAAGGCCGTTTCCACTATATCTGCACCATCATCCTTTAAGCTGAAACGGATGACTTTGCCGGTTTCACCATTCAGCCAATGTGGAAAGGCACCATGGAATAAATCTGCTTTCCATAAGAAGTCTACAATTTTCTTAGTGCGCAGGGCTGCATCTGCCCGGCTGATAAACTTTCTTTCCGCAGCAACAATAATGGCCATGATACCAAATCCAGTACCTCCAATGGTTACAACCTCGGCACCATAATCAAAAGACTTGTTGCTGCGTTCCCTTGCCATGCCACTCACAGGATGTGCATAATCCCAGAAATAGCGGAATGTTTGCTTTTGTAACAGGTCAAGTAACTGCTCGTCGCTAAGGTTTTTTCTGATCTTCAACTCAGCAGGTATGCGGGTGCCCTTGGCGCTTTGTCCGCTGGCTGTAAATAAGCATAACAGTAAAGCGGAAATCAAAATAAATAGAGGCAACCATTTCTGCTGTATCATATCAATGGATTAAATTAATATCCGGGATTTTGTGTCAACACGCCACCGCTAAGGTCAATTTCAGTTTGAGGAATAGGCCAAACTTCGTTTCTGTTGGCCCTCCAGCCTTTAGGGCCGAATACTTCCTCGCCTCTTCCCTGGCGGATAACATCAAAATATCGATCAAATTCCATGGCAAACTCATACCTTCTTTCTCTGTAGATCGCCTGTCTTAAGGTAGCCTGATCTGTTGTAGTTACCTGTGGTAAAATGTTGGCATTGCCTTGTCGGGCTCTTGCTCTCACCTGTTCCAGAGAAGATAGGGCTTGACCTGAATTTCCCAATTCATTAGCTGCTTCTGCGTTCATTAATAAAACGTCAGAATACCGTAGTATACGTACGTTTTGTTGTGCCCCTTCGTTGAAACGATCTACCCATAAAGAAAATGGGACGTATGACTTTTGGTTGTACATGGGGTTATCACCAACTGGTGGAATCAAATCTCCCTCTGGTGTAGTTTCTCCTCTAAATAAAATGGTAGCATCTCTTCTAGGGTCACCAGGTTCAAAGGCTGCGGCTAAATCTGCAGTAGGAACATTAAAACCCCAGCCACCACCTGGTGATCCACGTACCCCTTGAACTTGTGAATATTGTGAATTTGAAGCTGCTGTATTTCCCGGAACCAGGGCTGCCTGTATTTCAAAGACAGACTCAATGCTGTTTTCATTCTCCAGACGGAACACTTTTTCAAAGTCAGGTAATAAACCATATCCCATTCCCATCACCGTATTGGTGTAATTCAATACGTCATTCCATTTTTTTAAATACATGGCAACCTTTGCATGTAAAGTTAAGGCTGCACCTTTGGTTGCCCTGCCTTTGTCTGCCGCTGGATAGGTCTGTGGTAAAACGGCTGCCGCATCTGTAAGGTCTGTTTCAATTTGCGCATAAACTTCTTCTGTACTGGCTTGAGGAATATTATATTCTGTAATATCTTCCGGTGCATGTAAGCGCAAAGGTACTCTGCCAAAAGCACGCACCAATCTGAAGTAAGAAAATGCTCTTACAAATTTAGCTTCCCCCAGGTAGCGGGCCTTTAAGTCCTCATCCATCGTAATAGTTGGTACATTGTCTAAAACCTGGTTAGCATAATTAATATTTCTGTATTGGCCATTCCAAAATCCAGAAATATTGCCTTGTGCAGGGTCAATTTTAAACTGGTCAAAGTCAAGGAAAAATGTAGCATCGGTAGGACTACTTCCTTTTTCGGCATCATCAGAGCCCATACTCTCAATGGCAATGGCTGGAAAAGCGGTGTTTTCCCATGAACGCAAATTACCATAAATGGCATTTACACCTTTTGCTGCATCCTCTGCTGTAAGCCAGAACACATCCGAATTTTGACGACCTTGTTCTGGCACATCTAAAAAGCTCTTTTTACAGGAAGTGATCCCTACCAGGAAAATTAACATGCAGATGCGCATTAATCGAAATCCTCTATATTTTAAATAGTTGTTTTTCATAGCTTTAAAAGTTAAAAAGTGACATTGATGCCGAAGTTATAAGTGGCATACAAAGGGTATACATTGGCATCCATACCTCCATTCAAGGTGGTGTTAGATACTGCTGTTGTAATTTTCTCCGCAGGATCAACAGGTACTGGACCAACTTCCGGACTGAATCCTTTATAACTAAAGAGGTTAATTGCATTTTGCGCATTCACGTATACCCGGATCTTTTTGATTTTCCATCTTTCTAATAATCCTGTAGGAATATTGTAACCCACTTGAAAATTCCTGACCCTAAAATAAGATCCACTGGAAACGTAGAATGAATTAGGTGTAGAGTTGGCAGAGGAGCCAATATTAGCAGAAGGGTAGGTATTAGAAGTGCCCTCGCCATGCCAGCGGTTGTCATAAAAATCTTTAGTATAGTTTTCATTGCCAAAGCGGTAGGCAAGGTTGGAATTATAAACATCTACACCAGCGACTCCCTGAAAATCTATCGCCAGATCAAAGTTTTTATATTCGAAACTTGTATTTATCCCGTAGGTGAATTTCGGGTTTGGATTTCCTAAAACAACCTTATCTAAAGAGTTAATGGTTCCGTCATTATTTGTGTCCTGGTATTTAAAACCTCCTGGAGCGGCATCTGATTGCGTAGGGGAGTTGCTGATGTCTTCAGCGTTCTGAAAAATGCCAATTGTTCTGTAGCCAAAGAATTGTCCAATTGGTTCACCAGTAATGGTCCTTGTAGCTAAATAGCCATTGGTAACGCCAGTACTTCCCGCGTAAATTGGCGTATTTCCAGAGACTACATCAAGCACTTTATTGGTGTTGTAACCTATATTTCCACTAATCCGATAAGTTAATCCACCCTCACGAACGGAGGTCCAACCTATAGACAGTTCTGCACCTCTATTTTGTATATCTGCCTGGTTCCCTAAAATCTGGTTGTCTACTGTTCCTAAAGAACCAAGAATGGGTAAAGCAAAAATAGCCTGAGAGGTTTTTCTGTTATAGTAATCACCTTCAACACTCAACTTGTTGTCCAAAAAGGTAGCTTCAAAGCCTATATTAGTACCTATACCTTTTTCCCAAACAATGGAAGGTGGTACAAGTGTATTCTCACTGGCTCCAGTATACAGAACATCGTTAAAAATAGCGGCCAGATCTGCTGTCTGGGCAATTAATGCTTGCGTAGGATTGATAGGCACACTTGCATTACCCACCTTTCCCCAGCTACCTCTAATTTTTAAAGAGTTAAAAAAAGTCTGGTCTTTCATAAAGTCTTCTTCAGTAACTACCCATCCGGCACCTATGGAAGGGAAATATCCCCAAGTTTCATTACCGAAAAATTGCGAGGCCCCATCTATACGGAAAGAGGTATTTAGAAGATATTTGTTTTTGAAAGCATAATTTATCCTGGCAAAATAGGAGGCGAATTTAATCAGCGAGCCTTGGTCATTTACAAATCTGGAGGCTTCATCTCCAAGCCGTAAATATAAATCTGCGTCACTGTTAAAAGGTACATTATCTGCAGATGCATTAATGGAATAACTTTTATTGCTTTGTGCCGACTGGCCAATCAATGCCGTAATCATATGGTTATCCAGGAAGGTATTCTGATAAGTCAGCGTATTTTCAATAATCCAGTTTCTGGTCTCAACACGTTTTAAATCCAATTTACTGGTAGAGCTTCTTTGTACGTTGGTAGCTTCATAAATAGGGCTATAAGTTCGTGCTTCATCCTGCCCGAATTCAGCACCAAAACTTGTTCTGAACGTAAAATGGTCAGCGAATTTTAACTCCGCGAACACATTACCTGTGGCACGGTAACTTTGCGACCTCTGGTTGAAAAAATCAATCGTAACCTGGGGGTTATAGTTGGCTGCGTTTCCCAGATTCTGGTCAAAGGGGTCTCCATAACTACCATCTGCATTAAATACAGGGATAGAAGGTGCCGCCGTATACAATTGATGGAAAATGCTCAAAGGAATATCCCTTGATTTTGACCCTACACCAGTTACATTATAACCAATTTTCAAGTCTTTAAAAACCTGTATATCATTAGTCACCCTTGCTGTGTATCTTTTAAAGTTATTTGTTTTTACAATGCCATCCTGATCAAGATAGCCTAAGGAGACGTTATAATTGGATTTTTCCCCTCCACCATTTATGGAAATATTATGTGTAGTAACGAAAGCATTCTGGAGGATTTGCTTGTACCAGTTGGTTCCTTCTCCTAAAGAGCTTGGGTTCGCAAATAGTGGCGGTTGGTTATTTGTGGTATAAAGTTCATTGATCAGGGTAGCAAATTCTGTGGCATTGGCCATGTCTACCTGGTTGGTAACCTTTTGAAAGCCCACATAAGCATCGTAATTGATGGTTGTGGGGGCAGCAATCTGTCCTCTTCTTGTAGAAATGAGTACAACTCCATTTGCCGCCCTTATTCCATAAATGGATTGTGCTGAAGCATCTTTTAAAATACTGATCGTTTCAATGTCATTAGGGTTAAGGAAGTTAATGTCACTGTACCAAACCCCATCTACCACGTATAATGGAGCCTGGTTTCCATAAATAGTGCCTAGACCCCTGATCCTGATCTGTGGCGAAGAGCCTGGCGTACCCGTATTGGTGACAGATACACCAGCTACTTTTCCCTGTAAAGCACTCACTGGGTTTGTGGAGGCCTGTTTAGAAATTTCTGTACCTTTTATTGTGGTCACTGATCCTGTAACATCAATCTTTCTTTGCGTACCGTAACCCACTACCACCACTTGCTCTAATTGTTGTGCTGTGGCAGACAAAGAAATATTAAGCGTTGTTTGGTTGTTGACGGGGACTTCTTTTGTCTGATAACCAACAAAAGTGAATACTAGGGTACTGTTGGCGGGCGCCTTAATAGCATATCTGCCATTCGCGTCTGTTTGGGTGCCTGTGGTTGTACCCTTTACAATAATACTCACTGCAGGGATGGTCGTTTTATCCTGGGCATCCGTTACTAATCCATTAATTGTAATGTCTTGTGCCTGGGTTGTGCCAACAATTAGCAAAACTAAAATAGTCCCCCAAATAATTTTGGTAAAGTATCTTTTCATGATCATGCAGTTTTGTAAATGGTATAATAAATTTCCACTACAAAATCTGCTATTACAAATTTTACAACACTACATTAATACATCAGTATTGCAGAATCTTTATAATTAGAAACTAATCTAAACCTGAAAGGCTTTTTCTGTTTAAACACTATGCTGACCTAAACTTTTCAATTGCGAAAGGAATTTTTTCTGATAAAAATATTATGAAGTTCAGTGAAGAGCAGTGTAGTGATGTAGTAGTCGTTATAGCTCCAGTAAAAAGGCAACCAGGTTCTGGTCGTGTGGAACTTGAAGTTTTTTTCTCAGCCTGTACCTTCTTATTTCTACCCCACGAAGTGAGATGTTTAGTAAAGAAGCTATTTCTTTACTACTCATATTCATATGGAGAAAAGCACAGAGTTTTAAATCATTTGGAACGAGATGTGGATGCTGCTGTTTGATTTTTTTGAAGAAGTTTTCATGTGCTTCATTAAAGGTTTTCTCAAACAAGGTCCAATCCTGCTCATCATTACTAGCATCGTCAATCATTTTTAAAATCTTTCGATAACGTTCTTCAGGCAAGAGATTGCCATTAAGGTCTTTAAGTTGCCCTAGTTCAATACTAATCTTTTGCAGCAGTTCATTTTTATAAATCAAGCTTAAAGCAGAATTGGCAAGTTCTCTTTTTAAACTTGCCAATTCTGTTTGCAGTGCTTTAACCTGATCTGGAGAGATCGGCTTTTCTGATAAGGAGGGGTGTTTTTCCTGCTTGAAGTTATTTCTGAATGACCTTCTTTCAAACAGCCTATTTCCAACAATCAACAAAGTTATGAAGATGATTGTCATCCCCATAAGTTGAATATCGTCAGCTGGAACGGAAGCGGTAATTGGTTTCATTACATATTTACTGGCTGCGGAACTTTAACATAATAACCTGTGCCATCATATGGCCTTCTGCGTGGATTGGTCACACAAGCCTCCGAGCAACAGCCTAGTAAGGCTTCACCACAATCATCACATTGCGTAACATGCTCATTGCATTCCGGGTTAGCACAGTTGATCATCTTTGGCGTTGTTTTTCCACAGTTATAACATTTGGAAACTATAGTGGGATTTATAGAATTGACATCCACGGCAATTCTGTTATCGAATACATAACACTTCCCTTCAAAGTCCTGGCCTCCGGCTTCTTTACCATATTTGATAATGCCACCATGTAACTGGTAAACATCATTGAAGCCATGATGTAACAACAAAGCAGAGGCTTTCTCACATTTGATACCACCTGTACAGTAAGTAAGTACTTTCTTGTCTTTATATTGAGCAAGCTCATTGATTTTTTCAGGAAAGTCCCTGAAGTTTTCAATGTCTAAAGTGATGGCATTTTTAAAATGACCAAGGTTATGTTCGTAATTTGAACGTACATCAAGGATAATTACATCTTCCTGGTCAATCATTTTCTGAAATTCCTGAGGTTCCAGGTGTTTCCCTGTTTGCCTGTTAGGGTCAATGATATTGGGGTCTCTTAAGCCAGAATGTACAATTTCTGATTTATAACGACAGTGCATTTTAATAAAAGATGGTTCGGCTACATCATCAATCTTAAAATCAGTTTTGGCAAAGCGTTCATCTGCTTTAATAGCGGCCATATAAGCCTCACAAGCTTCTTTTGTGCCGGAAACAGTACCATTTAAGCCCTCTTCGGCAACAATGATTCGGCCCACCAAGCCAAGTGATTTACAAAAAATAAGGTGTTGTGCTGCGAATTGTTCAGCTTCTGCTATGGGACTATAGCAGTAATAAAGTAAAGTCTGGAATTTTTTCATAATTATTGATACCGTTGCATACAGCGTTTAATAACCGCAAAAATACGTTTTTTTCTTTTACCCGTTCAGCCTCTCTGCCATTTGTATACCCAGATCTCGTCATATAAACATAAAAACTTTTTACTATACAGCATGATGTTAGCTGTTAAAACCCATAAGAAATCCTGAAACCCTGTTGAACCTTTTTGTTGCCATCATAAGCAAATCCATAAGTAGCCCTGAAGATCAATCGCTGCAGGCCAAAATAAAACTCTTTGTAATTCTTTTTTAAGGGCTGCGTAAGGTAGCTTCCCCCCAAAACTTCTTCTAGCTTTAGCTTACGGATTAAAGGTACTTTATTCATGATCAGGCCGGCAAAATTATGCTCCAAATGAGCCTCTATATAGTGTCTGTCGGTGCTGTACTGGTAAAAATCAAGGAAACTAAACTTCCTGATGTCTGGTAGTGAGGTTAATGAATTGTTTCCCCTGAAATGTTTGCTTTCCGGATAATAAACCACATTGTTATTTAGAAATTTACCTGCACCAATAACAAAGGAAGAGTATCCCCACAGTCCTGCGCTAATTCTGTCTTTTTCTATTTCCAAACTAATCAAATCATAATCTACATCACTGCCAAAAGCATTTTTGATGCCTTTTTTATAAGTCAAACTGATTTTTGGAGCTTCCACTTCCTGGTAAATTTTTCCATCAGGACGGGTAATGTATTTCTGTCCTATGGTATAGCTCACATTTACAGTGGCGGTTAAAGCTTTGTAAGTGGGAAATAAAGGTGTTTCTACCAATGGTGTAAACGGGTTGTTTGAGGTGAATGCTGTATCCTTCTTGTTGATAATTTTGAAAGAAGAATTGTTAACCAGGTTTTTATTTTTGTGATAACCTAAAGAGATTGTGCCTTGTAAACCTCTGGCTAGCTCTCTTGATGTTCCTCCATTGAGGAAAGTCTGCTGATAAAATTTAGGATAATTCCTCTCAAAGAGCAGGGAGTTTAATGTGTTAGACAATAAATTCATCGTGCCGTAGTGGTTCAAATCATAGATGCCTGAACCAAAAGCCAGGTTAACATTTGCTTTATGTACGGGGTCATAATCGTAGCTTCCCGTTATATTTCCCGTTAAGGTCTTATTGGCAAATCCGTACCTTACCTCTGGCCTGATGGTATATTTTCTGTTGTACTCAAAATCTTTAGTATAGGTTATGCCATACCTAAATCCAAACCCTTCTACGGTATTATAAAATATCGCCTTTAACAGTGGGTCAAGTTTATAAGATTGTTTATTGTACCGGTCATTTATAGTATAATGTGTCAATAAAAATTTTGGGGTAGTAAATTTGTTGTTCGCCCGCTCTAATGAATCAAGGTAAAATTTAGATTCTTTTCTTCTGGCGATGCTGTCTTTCCTGGTGTAATTTGATTTTTCTTCCTCATTCAGCGGTATAGGTCTGGCAGCAGCCCAATAGGCATTGTCTTTAGTATTGGCATGTTCAGGAATTTTTAAGATCTCTCCTTTAAAATAATTTTCAGGAAAGTTTGGCCTCAGGTTATAGTTATTATAAACACCAAGGTAGTAACCGTCAAACTTAAAGCCCATGACGTTACCATTAAAAGTAAAGTTGATGTTTGACGGCATATAGGTGCTGTCTACTTTAATAAACTGCTGTGTTATATTCAGCGTATCAATAAGGTTGATACCGGTATTTTTAGTAAGGTATAATTCGGTGCCTTGAATTCTCCAGCTTTCATCAGCAATATAAATGATGCCACGAAATGCAGGGTCATGCTTACGGCGTGGCGTAACTTGAATCTTATTGATGTTTACCCCATTTTCTACAGTAACCCCTAATAATTTGTAGTGATAATAGAACATGGCGAAATCGGCAATAGGAGATACGAAACCCCTGGAACTCAATACATTTTCCAGCATAATGTTGTTATAGAAATTGATCTCCAGATCTGAGGCCTTGTTAAAACTAAAGGCATTGTTTCTTCCCGCCACTTTAGAAGCGATCATCTCCTCATGAATGTGATTTGGCCTTTTGCAATTGTAAATCGACTGTGATTCTGACTGGTAAAGAATTCCTCTTCTGTTGGTGTCAAGATCTAAGGTTTTTTGGATGTCTTTGCCGAAAAACTTTTTTGGAGCGCCTACAAGTTTTTGAACGCCTTTAATGTAAACATTACAGCTAAATTCCTTTACTTCATTCAAATGCTTTTTACGGTTGCGGATAGCATTTCTAATGATTTCATTAGCAAGATTTTTTCCCTTGCCACTAATACTTACTTCTTGCAGGTTATAGGTTTCAGGCACCAGTACTACATTCTGTACACGGTTGCTTTCCATCACGATTGCTTTCTCAACAGTTTTATAACCTATTGTTTTATAAACCACAGTAGAAATCCCCTTTTTAAGCTTTAACACATAATGACCATCTATATTTGCAGACGTACCATTGGTCGTATTTTTAATGTATATAGAAGTGAAGGGTATAATTTCTCCTTCCTGATCTTTAATGTGGCCGCTTAAAGTAAATTCTTGTGCGTAAACACTGCTTAAAACAATAAAGAGGCAAAAAAGCGTTAAGTAAATCTTTCTCATAGGTAACCTAAAAATATAAATATCACGTAATTTTTTTATTAAAAAGTATTTTTATGTTGCTGTTTTATAGGGCACAGAAATTAGAATGGGGTGATAAAGTGATAATTTCCTAACTTTGACTAACAATTGAATAAAAATGTATAAAACATTACAACCGATTCTTAAACAAGAACTAGACCAAATAGAGAAAGATGGCTTATTTAAAAGGGAAAGAATTATTGTTACACCTCAGGGTGCAGACATTAAAGTAAGTACCGGACAAGAAGTAGTCAATTTTTGTGCAAACAACTATCTTGGTTTATCTGCTGACCCAAGGGTTACGGAAGCAGCAAAAAAAGCAATTGATCAATATGGTTATGGCATGTCCTCGGTACGCTTTATTTGCGGCACCCAGGATGTACACAAAGAGCTGGAGGCTAAACTTTCCACCTTTTTAGGTACCGAAGATACTATTTTATATGCTGCTGCCTTTGATGCTAATGGGGGTGTTTTTGAACCCTTGTTTAACGACCTTGATGCTATTATATCTGACGAGTTAAATCACGCTTCAATCATTGATGGTGTTCGCTTATGCAAAGCCAAACGCTTCCGTTATAAGCACAACAACATGGAAGACCTGGAAGAACAGCTGAAAGCAGCTGCGGGGTGCAGAAATAGAATTATTGTAACAGATGGTGCCTTTTCTATGGATGGAACCATCGCTCAATTAGATAAAATCTGTGACCTTGCTGATCAATATGAAGCATTAGTGATGATTGATGAATCGCACTGTACAGGTTTTATGGGTAAAAATGGGCGTGGTACACACGAGCATTGTGGTGTTATCGACCGTGTTGATATCATTACCGGAACCTTAGGGAAAGCTTTAGGTGGTGCTTCGGGCGGTTTTACAGCAGGTAAAAAGGAAATTATCGATATGCTGCGTCAACGTTCAAGACCTTATTTGTTCTCCAACACCTTAGCTCCGGCAATTGCAGGTGCTTCAGTAGCTGTTTTAGATATGCTGAGTGAAACCACGGAGCTGCGCGACCAACTGGAAAGCAATACTTTATATTTCCGTGAGCAAATGACTGCTGCAGGTTTTGATATTCCTAAAGGTGTTCACCCTATTGTGCCTGTGATGTTATATGATGCTAAGTTGGCACAAACCTTTGCGGCTAAAATGCTTGACGAAGGGATTTATGTCATCGGTTTTTATTATCCGGTGGTACCGCAGGGAAAAGCAAGAATCAGGGTGCAACTTTCTGCTGCCCATCAACAACATCATTTAGATAAAGCCATTGCTGCATTTACCAAAGTTGGTAAGGAACTGGGTGTTATTTAGCTTATATTTGCCGTCATGTTACAAGAGAAGATAACACAGTATACAGAAGAAATAAATGTTTTTTCAACCGCAAATGCGGATGAACTAGAACAATTCAGGATTAAATTCCTGGGTACTAAAGGCATCATCAAGGATATTTTTGATGAGTTTAAAGCTGTTTCTCCTGAAGAGAAAAGAACATTAGGAAAAGTCCTTAATGAGTTTAAACAACTTGCTGAGGCAAAATATACGAGCCTAAAAGAGCAGACTGAAGTAGAGGTTGCAGGAAAAGAAGCTGGCTTAGACCTTACCTTACCGGGTGAGGGCTTTGAAATTGGCTCCAGACATCCCCTTGCTTTAGTGAGAAGAGAGATCATTGATATTTTCAATAAACTGGGTTTCATCGTAGCTGAAGGACCGGAGATTGAAGACGACTGGCATAACTTTTCTGCTTTAAATTTCCCTGAAGAACATCCGGCAAGAGATATGCAGGATACTTTCTTTATCAAAAAGGGGGGCGCAAAAGGTGATATTGCTTTGCGTACACATACTTCTTCCGTACAGGTTAGAATGATGGAAACCGGTAAACCACCTTTCAGAGCTATTATGCCTGGCCGTGTTTACCGCAATGAAGCTATTTCTGCCCGTGCACATTGTTTCTTCCACCAGGTAGAGGGTTTATATGTTGATGAAAATGTGTCCTTTGCAGATTTAAAACAAACCCTTTTTTACTTTGTTCAGGAGTTGTATGGTGAGGGAACAAAAGTGCGTTTCCGTCCTTCATATTTCCCATTTACAGAGCCTTCTGCAGAAATGGATATCTCCTGCACCATTTGCAAAGGCGATGGTTGTCAGCTGTGTAAATATAGCGGTTGGGTAGAAATTTTAGGCTGCGGTATGGTAGACCCTAATGTTTTAGAAAATTGTAACATAGATTCTAAAAAATACAGTGGTTTTGCTTTTGGAATGGGCATAGAAAGAATTGCCAATTTAAAGTTTGAAATAAAGGACTTGCGTTTATTCTCAGAAAATGACGTCCGTTTCCTTAAACAATATAAGTCGTCATTAATTTAGTGACGAAAAATAAAGCTGTTTTATGTTTCCTCTTACCCTTCCTTTTTGGTTGTGCAAAAGAGGGAACATATATTCCTGATGTGGCTGTTAATTATTATATCACCATCCAGGAATTTAAAATTAAAGCAGTTAATAATGTGTTACTGGTGCCAAATCAAGGTGTGGCTGGTCTACTGATTGTCTCTACTGCATTCGGTTATAAAGTTTATGACCGCTGCAGTTCTATAAATCCAGAAAACAAGTGTAAAATAACACCAGATGAGGGCAGTTTAACTGCTACAGATCCTTGTACAGGCGCCAAATTTATGCTTACCGACGGCAGTCCGGCAAAGGCGCCTGCAGTTAAAAATCTGAAAGCTTACACCATTATACAAAGCTATCAGGAACTACATATAAGAAATTAATGGAACCAGAAAAAATTAAAGAGAGCATCCTAAGGTCTGCTAAAGAGTTATTTAGGAAATATGGCTATCATAAAACCAGTGTCAATGAAATTGCTAAAAAAGCACGCATTGCCAAAGCCACCATCTATAAATATTTCGATAGCAAGGAGCAAATTCTGGATGCCATTTTAATGAATTACCTGGATCTTAACCTCCATGAGATCTTAAAAAATAAAGCGCAGTTTGCAGATGAAGAAGAGCATTTAAAAGCTTTGGTCATGAAAACCTGCCGCTTAACCTATACCGTATGTAATGAATTTATTGGATGGGATTTTGTTAGGGAGAATGCCAATTCTCAGGAATTTTTAAAACATCTTTCAGATCAGCTGGAATCATTACTGCTTGCCGCTTACCTCAACTTAGATCATTTCAAAAATAATCCATCTCGTAAAGAAGGTCTTGCTTTTCTTTTAAAAGCCAGTAAAAGTATTGTCTTTTCTTTTGCCTTCACCTCTGTCAGCGATTCTGATGTCCGTAAGAACTTTGTGAGTTTCCAGAAAGAACTGCTTCCATTTCTCGTTAAAGCTGCTTTGTAATAATTACCATACCCTAACCGTTTTTGGTATAAATACCGCTATCTTTATAGAAATAGTCATGGCAAATGAGCAAAGAGGTTTTAGAAATTTCGGTATTGGTAGATGAGAAATTCGACGTAAAATTCAACTGGGCAGAAGGTTTCTTAGGTGTTATCCTTAGCCTTTTTGATCATTAGAAGGTAAGCATTTCTCTTATTCTTTCAGGCATTTTCAATGCCCTGAAATGCTTGTGTCAAAATTATCCTTCACAGGATAAAAAAAACCTGTAAATTTGCGCTCATAATGAGTAGAAACAGAAAAGCTGGGACGGTTACTATCCTTCCTAATTTGCATATCATAGATATTGCCGAAGAAGGTAAAGGTGTAGGTAAAGCCGACGAACTTGTAGTGTTTGTAGATAAAGCAGTGCCGGGCGATGTGGTTGATGTGCGCCTGATGAAAAAGAAGAAAAACTTTGCCGAAGCAGTTATTGAGGTGCTGCACACCGCTTCGGAATTCAGAACAGATCCTTTCTGTCAGCATTTCGGCACTTGCGGAGGCTGCAAATGGCAACATATGCAATATGATGCACAGCTGCAATTCAAATATAAAAATGTAGAGGCAGCTTTACAACGTTTGGCTAAAATAGATACCTCAATGATGGAGCCTATTCTTGGCTCTGCAGAGAACAAATACTACCGTAACAAACTTGAATATACTTTTTCTAACAAACGCTGGTTAGACAAAGAGGATATGGGCGATCAGGAAGATTTAGAGCTTAATGCCTTAGGTTTCCACGTTCCAGGTCGGTTTGATAAAATCCTTGATATTCAGCATTGCTATCTTCAGGCTGAACCATCTAACTCCATCCGAAACCAGGTGAGAGCCTATGCGCTGAGAACGGGAATTAGTTTTTATGACCTTCGCAACCATGAAGGTAGCTTGCGTAACCTTATTATCCGTACTTCATCAACGGGTGAGGTCATGGTGGCCGTCATCTTTGCTTATGTTGAGCAGCAACAGATTGATGGTTTAATGGAGTACCTGAAGGGTAACTTCCCTGATATCACTTCTTTACAATATATCGTCAACCAAAAGAAAAACGATACCATATTTGATCAGGATGTCGTTACTTACGCCGGTAGAGATTATATTTTTGAAGAGATGGATGGCCTGAAGTTTAAAATCGGCATCAAATCATTTTACCAGACCAATTCTTTACAGGCACATGAGTTATATAAAATCACAAGGGACTTTGCTGGTTTTACCGGAGATGAGCTTGTATACGATCTATATACAGGTGCAGGTACTATTGCCAACTTTGTTGCCCGTGGCGTAAAACAAGTTGTAGGAATTGAATATGTACCTACCGCTATTGAAGATGCCAAGTTTAATTCCAACCTGAATGGAATTAACAATACGCTTTTCTATGCCGGCGACATGAAAGATATTTTAACTACAGCATTTATTGCTGAACATGGCAAACCTGATGTGGTCATTACTGACCCACCAAGAGCTGGTATGCATACCGATGTTGTTGAACGTTTATTGGAACTTGAGGCTGAAAAAATTGTATATGTAAGTTGCAATGCCGCTACACAAGCAAGAGACTTAGCGTTACTTAAAGAGAAATATGAAGTAACACGTATAAAACCTGTAGATATGTTTCCACATACCCAGCATGTTGAAAACGTTGTTTTGTTGAATTTAATCAAATCATAAAATGGACTTAGAAGAATTATTACCTCAACAGCCAGACCCTAAAAAGGAAGAAAAACAAAAAAGTCCACTCGTAAGTCTTGAAAAAGACCTGGATCTTTATGCTGACTCTATCAAAGAAGTGGCTATGGAAATTATGTTAGAAGGAATCTCTTCCAATCCTATTTTTATTGCGCATCAGCATACGGTAAGTATCGGTGAAATGATTTTAAACAGGGAAGAGCTGCATACAGAATGGACTATACAGGCCTCCACGTTGGAAGAATTTGTAGAGAAAGGGATCATTAACCCAGAGAAAAAAGCAATGTTCCTGAAGGCTTATAAAAAACCTGAAGATTACATGTGTGTATTTGTCATTGTACCTGAAGGTGCAAATTTTATCTACTATCCCTACAAAAAAAGAGCATAAAAAAATCCCTGCTGGGAGGGGGTCCACAGCAGGGATATAAAAAAAATGGATTAATTTACTCTCTTTACTCCCCCACTTTTGGAAGAGTTGTCTTTTAATGCTGCATTACCTTTAAAATGAACTTCGCTGCCACCACTAGCACTGGCTTCCAATGCTTTGGTGACGTGAATGTTTACGTCAGAGCCACCACTTGTATTTACCCGGGCATTTTCAACAACAAAGTCGTACGCGTTAATGTCGCTGCCACCACTGGCATGGATTTCCATATTCGTCGCCTTACCTCTCAAGTCTACATCCGAGCCGCCGCTGGAGTGAAGTTCTAAATTAGAGGTCATCAAATCAAGCTTTACATCAGATCCTCCAGAAGAATGTATTGCAAAGTGCGAACTCTTAATGGTATTTTGTGAGTAAACATCACTTCCGCCACTTGCTGAAAGTGCATTTAACGTTTTATAGGTTACATAAGCCTTTATTTTTTGTGAGTGAACAATACGTTCCCAATTCACATTGTTCTTATACCTGATGGTCAAACTTGTTCCTTTTTTTTCTATAATAACATCCTTCAACAACTCTGCACTTGAAGTTATTTTTAATCCTTCACTGTTTCCTTGTCTAAGGTATAAATCTATACCGCTGGCTACGGAAATGTCTGTGAAATTTTGAACCGCTACAGTTTTAGTTTGCTGTGCTAACGACGTCAGTGAAAACCCAATGCATAAGAGCATTAGCGTTGATAAGAATTTGTAGCTTGTAGGTCTTGGCATGTGTTTCTTTTTATAAAGTTTAGACGCATTCCTTTGTAAAACGTTGCAGTCTGCGTAAAATATTTTTCAAATATTTGATTATGTACCTTAAAATGGTTCTTTTTGTATCCTAAATAAGGTACACCAATGGCTGATTCTCAATTAGTAATTCTAAATAAAATACAAATACAACAAAAGATTAATCGCATTGCTTATCAGATACTAGAAGATAACCTTAACGAAAAGGAAATTGTGTTGGCTGGTATCTGGGACAGGGGTTATAAATTAGCCCTTCGGTTAAGGACAGTTTTATTAGAAATTTCGGCATTAAAGGTGGTGCTGTTGCGCATTG
This sequence comes from Pedobacter sp., assembly GCF_045628745.1. Taxonomy (GTDB): domain Bacteria; phylum Bacteroidota; class Bacteroidia; order Sphingobacteriales; family Sphingobacteriaceae; genus Pedobacter. The sequence goes on along the minus strand of NZ_JAZQPU010000373.1, from coordinate 21,640 downwards.
ACCTTGAAAAGGAAAATAGTAAGCTGATTGCCACTACCGACCTTGATGAAAGTAAATGGAAGAATAAAGTAATTATTCTTGTCGATGATGTTTTAAATAGTGGCAAAACTCTTGCTTACGGATTAGGGGTGTTTTTAAATACACCGCATAAAAAGATAAGAACTGTTGTGCTGGTAGATAGAAGTCATAAAATATTCCCCATTGCTACCGACTTTGTAGGTCTAGAAATGTCAACTGTTTTAAAGGAACATGTAGATGTGGTGTTGGATGTGGAAGGGGTAGAAGATTGTGTCTATTTAAGCTAAGACACCCAGGCATCAAATTTTTATGTATTTTTGTATAGATAAAGTTTTGACCATCGATGAAATATGATTTAGCTGTTACCATAGACAAGGCCTCTGGATTTTGCTTCGGAGTCGTTTACGCAATTGAAATGGCTGAAGATATTCTTGATCAGGAAGCTTATTTATATTGCCTGGGCGATATTGTTCATAATGATGAGGAAGTAAAAAGGCTCACTGATAAAGGATTGCGTATCATTGAACATGAGCAATTAGCATTGCTTCATGATGAAAAAGTCTTGATCCGTGCACATGGTGAAGCACCTTCTACTTATGAGCTTGCCCTAAAAAATAACCTTACCCTTATTGATGCCTCCTGTCCTGTAGTGCTTAAATTGCAAAACAGGATCAAGAATTCCCATGATGACAATGAGCAGATTCTCATCTTTGGTAAGCACGGACATGCTGAGGTGATCGGACTTCAAGGCCAGACAGATGGTAAAGCAATTGTTTTCCAGGATCTGGAAGAACTGGATGCCATGGAACTGCCTTCAAAATTCACGCTATATAGCCAAACGACCAAGAGCACTGATAAATTTTATCATATTAAAGAGCAATTGCTCAGCAGGGGCTATGAAGTTAAAGCTAATGATACCATATGCAGACAAGTTTCCAGCAGGTATGAGGATCTTGAGAAATTTGTAACCAACTACGATAAAATCATCTTTGTTTCGGGTAAGAAATCTTCCAATGGCAAAGTGCTATATGATGTGTGCAAAAAATATAACCCTAATTCTTATTTCATTTCTAATGTAGAAGAATTAGACCTTTCCTGGTTTAACCCTATGGATAGAGTTGGCATTTGTGGTGCCACTTCTACACCAATGTGGTTAATGGAACAGGTGAAATCACGATTATTAGCTTATTAACTTAACCAGCTGCTTATGCCTAAATTCCTGAAAGCGATTTTGTTTGTCGTGCTAACGCTTTGCGCAAATATAGTTTTAGCACAAAATGGCATTATAAAAGGTAAAATTACCGATGCTTTCAGTAACACATCACTCCCAGGGGTAAATATTTATATCCAGGGACTTCCGAGCCCGGTGAAAAGTGACAGCCTGGGTAACTATACCATTAAAGAATTAGCTCCCGGCGTATATAACATTACCTTTTTATTTGTGGGCTACAAACGCAAATCTGTTTTTGATATTGCCGTGAGCAATTTCCGGCCCGCCATATTAGATGTAACTTTGGAAACCGAGGTTAGTGCCTTGAATGAAGTGACCATCGAAGCCCCTAAGTTTATTAAACCTGTGGAAAGTCCTTTATCCTTGCGTACCATTGGGGCCACAGAGATCAAAAGAAATCCCGGTGGCAATAGGGACATCTCCAAAGTTATCCAGTCCTTACCCGGTGTATCCGCACCAGTAAGTTTTCGTAACGACATTATTATTCGCGGTGGTGCACCCAATGAAAATAGGTTTTACATCGATGGCGTAGAAATCCCTAACATCAACCATTTTACCACCCAAGGTTCTTCGGGTGGCCCTGTAGGCTTAATTAATGTAGATTTCATTAAAGAGGTAGACTTTTATTCCGGTGCTTTTCCTGCATCACGAGGTAATACCTTAAGCTCTGTTTTTGAATTTAAACAAAAAGATGGTAACCCCGATCAGTTGCGTGCTTCCCTCACCTTAGGATCAAGTGATTTTGCCACTACCTTAGAAGGCCCGCTAACAGAGAAAACCACTTTTATAGCTTCTTATCGTTTATCTTATTTACAGGGACTATTCAAACTCCTTGGCTTACCGTTTTTACCTTCTTACCAGGATTTTCAGTTTAAATTGAAAACCAGGTTCAATGCCAAACATGAATTAACCATTCTCGGACTGGGCGCCATTGATAAATCAAAGCTTAATTTCTCTGCTGATGACACCGAGAGCAACAGCTATCTATTGGCCAACCTGCCAGAGAATAACCAGGAGAATTATACCCTTGGGGCCGTCTATAAAAATTACCGCGATAAAGGTTTCTCTACTTTTGTGCTCAGTAGAAATTACCTCAATAATAGCGCTGATAAATACAAAGACAACAACGAAAACGATGTGAAAACGTTGGACTACCTGAGCAAGGAAATTGAAAACAAACTTCGTTTTGAAAACACCTCAAAGGAGGGGAAATATAAAATTAATTTTGGTGCAGGGCTGGAAAGTGTGGAATACAATACCCGTACTCTACAATATGTACCCGGTACGATAGATCAATACCAGTCTGAGCTCAGCTTTCAGAAGTACGGTTTGTTTGCACAGCTGAGTGCTCCTTATTTTAATGAGCAGCTCAACTTGTCATTTGGAATCCGTTTTGATGGTAATAATTATGCCTCACAAATGCATAACCCGCTTCAAACCTTTTCACCCAGGTTTTCTGCCTCTTATAACCTCACAGAAAAAATAAGCTTCAATTTTAACACCGGCATTTATTACCAATTGCCTTCTTATACTTTATTAGGCTATCGTAAAAGTAAAGATGGCCCTTTGTTGAATAAAGCGGTCGACTATATCAAGTCTAAACAAATTGTGGCAGGCTTTGAATACAATACCCTTAAAAATACGAAGTTTACAGTAGAAGGTTTTTATAAAGGCTATTCCAACTACCCAATGATAGAAATCCTCAATGATACCATTCCGCTGGCCAATTTAGGTGCAGATTTTGGTGTTGTGGGTAACAGACCTTATACAGGCGTTACTGAGGGCAGAAGTTACGGACTTGAATTTTTTGCCCAGCAACGTTTAAACAAAGGTTTCTATGGCATTTTTGCCTTAACTATCTATAAAAGTGAATTTAAGGATAAACATGAAGAATATGTTCAGTCGAGCTGGAACAACCGCTTTATTCTGAGTCTGACCGCTGGTAAAATTTTGAAACGCAACTGGGAAATAGGGGCCAAGTTCAGGTATACAGGCGGTGGACCATATACACCATACGACCTTGCTTATTCATCATTAAAAAGTAATTATTCCGTTTATCCACAAGGTGTGCAGGACTATGATAGGTTGAATGTCAGTAAGTTAAAAGATTTTTATCAGTTTGACTTACGAGTAGATAAGAAGTATCCTTTCAGGAAATTTAACCTTAACGTATATTTGGACATTCAAAATTTAACTTACAACAAGTACGAAACACAACCACAATTAGTGTTAGATAGAGATGGTAATGGAAATGCCCAGGATATGCCTGGCGATCCTTCCCGCTTTAAGACCAAATTGCTGGACAATACCAGTGGAAATATTTTACCTTCCATCGGCATTATTTTTGAATTTTAACTATGGGCAAAAAAGGTATATTATTCGTGAATTTAGGAACTCCGGACAGTCCGGAGGTGGGTGATGTTCGTAAATACCTCGACGAGTTTTTAATGGACGAGCGGGTTATTGACATCAATGCCTTTAACAGAACATTGTTAGTGAAGGGTATCATTGTGCCTTTCCGTAGTCCGAAAACGGCCAAACTTTATAAGGAAATATGGGATGAAAATGGCTCTCCATTACTCTATTTCAGTAAAGTCCAAACAGCTTTGGTGCAGGAAGAATTGGGTGACGAGTACCATGTTGAACTGGCCATGCGTTACCAGACACCATCCATCAAGTCTGCATTGGAAAATATGAAAGCAGGCCTGGTAGAAAGCATCCGTGTGGTTCCTTTGTTTCCGCAATATGCTTCGGCCAGTACAGGTTCTGTGATTCAAAAGGTAATGGAAATTGTAAGCAAATGGCAGACGATCCCTGAAATTAGCTTTGTCAACTCTTTTCATGATAACAAATTGATGATTGAAACTTTCGCTGACAAGGCCAAACGTTACCAGCCAGAAACTTACGATCAGATTTTATTCAGCTTTCATGGTTTACCAGAACGCCAGCTCATCAAATGTGATCACTCTGGTCACCACTGCCTCAAGAAAGACAACTGCTGTGCAACTTTAACCGATGTCAACAAATACTGTTATTCTGCGCAATGCCACGATACCGCAAGGTTAATTGCTGAAGAATTAAACATCCCTGCAGATAAATATTCCGTATGCTTCCAATCACGATTAGGTAAAGAACCTTGGGTACAACCTTATACAACCGATGTCTTAAAAGATTTAGCCGCCAGGGGTAAAAAGCGTTTACTAGTTTTCTGTCCGGCATTCGTGGCTGATTGTCTGGAAACCCTATACGAGGTGAGTGTAGAATACCATGAGGAATTCAAAGCTTTAGGTGGTGAAGAAGTGCAGCTTGTAGCCAGCTTAAATGACCATCCTAAATGGATTGAAGCCATGGTGGCCATGGCAAAAAATAACTAATTTAAAAAAGGAATGATGTGCCGTAGAATACCTTCGGTGGCACCTTTTTTCTCTACAACATAAGCCTGTGCCTTTTTTCCTGGCTCAGGGTTTTCGGTAAAGGTCTGGAATGCATTTTCCAGGTCTTTGCCATCTGTAATAGAGATGGCTGCTCCTAGCGCCACTAAATCTTTCGCTTCCTGAAATTTATCATAACGTGGTCCTATAATCACTGGCAATCCAAATGCCGCTGCTTCCAGGGTATTATGTATACCAACGCCAAATCCACCTCCTATATAAGCGATTTTACCATATTGATAAAGAGAAGATAAAAGACCTATATTGTCAATAATTAATACTTGAGCCGGCACTGTTGCTTGATCCTTTATTTTGGAATAATTGATGGCTTCAGGAAAGAGCGAACTTATTTGGTTAAGGTGTGCAGCCCCAATTTCATGGGGCGCCAGGATAACTTTCCAGTCGCTATGATTTTTAGCCCATGAAGCAATTAAAACCTCATCTTGTGGCCAGGTGCTTCCTGCTATTAAAACGGGTGATTGCTGTATGAAATCTTCTATCACCCTAAGCTTTTTAACTGTAGCCACATTTTCAAAAACACGATCAAAGCGGGTGTCACCACTGAGTGTAACATCGTGCAGACCGATGCTATTTAATAACCTAATGCTTTCTTCATTTTGAACAAAGAAATGGCTGATGTCTTTCAATAGGGCCCGGTAGAAACCACCATACCATTTAAAAAACACTTGTTCCGGTCTGAAAATACCTGATATTAAGAATAAAGGAATGTTTCTGTTTTTGAGCTCTCTGAAATAATGATACCAAAACTCATATTTGGTAAATATGGCAATTTCAGGATTCACCACCTCTATAAATTTCTTTGCATTAGCAGCTGTATCCAGAGGTAAATAAAATACGGCATCTGCAAGCGCATAATTTTTCCTGATTTCATAACCAGAAGGAGAGAAAAAGGTAACCACAATTTTTTTACCCGGATAAACAGTTTTGATTTTCTCCAGTACAGGTCTTCCCTGTTCAAATTCTCCTAAGGAAGCAAAATGAAACCATACATGAGCTTGCCCAGGTTGTATACTTTGTGCAAGGCGTTTAAAAATATCTTGCCTGCCTTGAATAAATAGTTTAGCTTTAGGACTAAATAAAGCAAATGCTTTAACCAGGAAGCTATAAAAGTAAATACCAAAGTTATAAAGAAAAAGCATTTTGGATGTTTATTTATTATCTTCGCCGAAGATACTTTATTAAATTAAAACTCTACTAATTTATGAGAAACACAAGTTCCGGAACTATACTCAATAGAACGTGCTGCTCTTCTCTGTTCAACCTAAAATCTTATTTATTTTATGAAAATTGCTGTAATCGGAACAGGATATGTCGGTTTAGTTACCGGAACATGCCTCGCTGAAACGGGTAACGATGTTATCTGTGTTGATATTGATAAAGCCAAAGTGCAGAATATGCAGAACGGTATTATTCCTATCTATGAGCCAGGCCTTGATGTTTTATTTCTTAGAAATATTGTACAAAAAAGATTAACTTTTACTACAGATCTTGCTTTAGCAGTAAAAGAAGCGCAAATTATATTTATGGCCTTGCCAACGCCTCCGGGTGGTGATGGCGCTGCCGATCTTTCTTATATTTTGGGTGCGGCAAAAGACATTTCCAGGCTGGTTACTGAATACAAGGTAATCGTTAACAAATCTACAGTACCTGTAGGCACCGCAGATAAAGTGCAGGCAGTGTTCACTGAATATACTGATATAGAAATTGATGTAGTTTCTAACCCTGAATTTTTACGTGAAGGTGTCGCTGTTGATGATTTCATGAAACCCGACCGTGTGGTGATTGGCACAAGAAGTGAAAAAGCACAAAAATTAATGGCCGAATTATATGGTCCCTATGTGCGTCAGGGCAACCCTATTTTATTCATGGACGAGCGTTCTTCAGAATTGACCAAGTATGCGGCAAATTCTTTCCTGGCCACCAAAATTACCTTTATGAATGAGGTCGCTAATTTATGCGAAATCGTAGGTGCTGATGTTGATGCTGTACGTAGAGGCATTGGGTCTGACGACCGCATTGGTAAGCGTTTCTTATTTCCCGGTATAGGCTATGGTGGAAGTTGTTTCCCTAAAGATGTGCAGGCCCTGGCAAAATCTGCTGAAGAGAACAAGTACGATTTCCAGATCCTTAAAGCGGTGATGGAAGTTAACGAAAGGCAGAAAATTATCCTTGTGGATAAAGTGTTGAAATACTATAAAGACGATATCAAAGGAAAGCATTTTGCATTATGGGGCTTAGCTTTTAAACCAGAAACGGATGATATTCGTGAAGCACCAGCCTTGTACATCATTGACTACTTAATTAAACACGGCGCTACAGTAACTGCATTTGATCCTGAAGGAATGTCAAATGTGAAGAAAATCGTAGGCGACAAAATCAAATACGCAGAAAACCAATACGAAGCTTTAGCAAATGCTGATGCCTTGTTGATTGCTACAGAATGGTCGGTATTCCGAAATCCTGATTTCGAAAGGATGGAAGCTGCAATGGCAAACAAAGTAATTTTTGACGGACGTAATTTATATGACCTTCAGAAAATGATTGACCTGGGTTATTATTACAATAGCATTGGTCGTAAACTGATTAACTAATGGAACAAAAAAGAGTTTTAATTACCGGTGCAGCTGGTTTTTTAGGATCGCATTTATGTGATCGTTTTATCAAAGAAGGTTTTTTCGTCATTGGGATGGATAACCTGATCACCGGAGATTTACATAATATTGAACACCTGTTTAAGCTGGAGAACTTTGAGTTTTATCACCATGATGTTTCTAAGTTTGTTTATGTACCTGGTCCTTTAGACTATGTATTGCACTTTGCTTCGCCGGCAAGTCCTATTGACTATTTAAAAATCCCTATCCAGACTTTAAAGGTGGGTTCTTTGGGAACGCATAACTTGTTAGGACTGGCCAAAGATAAAGGGGCAAGGATGCTCATTGCTTCTACTTCAGAAGTTTATGGTGATCCTAATGTCAATCCTCAGCCAGAAGAATACTGGGGTAATGTAAACCCTGTAGGCCCACGTGGGGTTTACGATGAAGCCAAGCGCTTTCAGGAAGCCATGACCATGGCCTACCATACTTTCCATGGATTGGAAACCCGTATTGTGAGGATTTTTAATACTTATGGTCCAAGAATGCGTTTGAATGATGGTCGTGTATTGCCAGCTTTTATCGGCCAGGCTTTACGTGGTGAAGACCTTACCGTATTTGGTGATGGTTCTCAAACCCGCTCTTTCTGCTATGTGGACGATCTGATTGAAGGAATTTACCGTTTGCTGTTGAGTGATTATGCGCAACCAATGAATATTGGTAATCCCGATGAAATTACCATTAAGCAGTTCGGCGAGGAAATTATTAAACTGACCGGTACCAACCAGAAAATGGTGTTAAGAGATCTTCCTGTTGACGATCCTAAACAACGCAGGCCAGATATCACCAAGGCTACAGAAATATTAGGCTGGGCACCAAAGGTGAGCAGGGAAAAAGGACTTAAAATTACTTATGAGTATTTTAAATCTTTACCAGCCTCTGCTTTGTTTAACAATGAACATAAAGATTTTGCAACCTATAACAAATAACATGTCAAAAATATTGGTAACTGGCGGTACAGGATTTATAGGATCCCATACCGTTGTTGAACTACACAACGCTGGATACGAGGTTGTCATTGTTGATAACTTCGCGAATTCAAATCCTAAGATCTTAAACCAGCTCAAAAAAATTACCGGCAAAGAGTTTCAATTTTTTGAATTGGACTTATGTGATGAAGCTAAAGTTAAAGCCTTCGTGGACCAAAATGCTGATATCACCGGCGTTATTCACTTTGCTGCCTATAAAGCAGTTGGTGAATCTGTACAGCAGCCCCTAAAATATTATAGAAACAATTTGTATTCCTTGATCAATGTCATCAATGGCTTTAATGCCGATATTGATTTGGTGTTTTCTTCTTCCTGCACCGTTTATGGTCAGCCAGATGTATTACCTGTAACAGAAGCTGCGCCCGTTAAAAAGGCAGAGTCTCCTTATGGAAATACCAAACAAATAGCAGAAGAGATTTTACAAGACAGTTGTGCGGTCATGCCTGCATTGAAGGTCATCTCTCTGCGCTATTTTAATCCGGTGGGTGCTCATGCTACCGCTTTAATTGGCGAATTGCCAATTGGCGTGCCTCAAAACCTGGTGCCTTTTATTACGCAATCCGCTATTGGTAAACGTGGTCCTATTACCGTTTATGGTAATGACTACGCTACACCAGATGGAAGTGCTGTCAGAGATTATATTCATGTGGTTGATTTAGCTAAAGCACACGTAGCTGCCATCAGAAGAATGGAAAGCAAAAAAGCGTCCAGCAATTACGAAGTATTTAATTTAGGTACAGGTAAGGGCTCCTCGGTGTTAGAAATTATTCAGGCTTTTGAAAAATCTACCGGCCAAAAGCTCAACTATACCATTGGCGCCAGACGTGAAGGGGATGTTGAAAAGGTGTGGGGCGATGTCACTAAATCTACGCAGGAGTTGGGCTGGAAAGCTGAATTAGACATTAATGAAATGATGCTGTCTGCCTGGAACTGGGAAAAATATTTGAAAGATAATCCATTTTAAATGTTATTAAAGGAGCATAAGGACTTAAAAGATGCTATTGTCAATCTTCCTCCAAAGGAAAAAGATAAGTTATTGCTCCGCCTTATCGCCAAAGACAAAGTATTAACAGAACACCTGCACTTTAAATTGCTGGAAGATGAACATGATTTAACAGCCAGGCATGAACAGCTTCAAGCAGAAATTGATGAAGCTGTGGCACTGCTGAACGGCCAGAAACACTTGTCTTCCAAAGATACACTGGCCATATTCAGAAAACTGAACGGCCAGCTGAACCACCACTTTAAAGTAACTAAAGCGGTAAACAGCGAAGTAGAGTTGCGGATTTATTTACTTTACAACATTCCTCTGGTCTTTAATGAAAGTGTTTACTCCGCTTTATATAAATACCAGGAGAAATTGACCACGTATTTTTTAAGAACGACGTTGTCGGTGTATAAAAAGTATCTGAAACTGCACGAAGACTGGCAGTTTGACCTGCAGGAAAACTTCAACGCTTTATTGAATAAAGTTAATAACAGTAAAATAGCCCATTCTGCTGCAGATATGGGCTTACCGAAAGAATTGTAAAATGATTACTGCTGCAGTTTATCATTACCTTAAAAATACCTACTGATGAAAAAAATATTAATTACAGGCGGCGCCGGATTTATTGGATCTCATGTTGTTCGCCGCTTTGTGAACAATTACCCAGAATATAGAATTGTTAACTTAGATAAGCTTACCTATGCTGGTAATTTGGCCAACCTTCAAGATATTGAGGATAAACCAAACTATACTTTTATCAAGGGTGATATTACCGATGCCCTGGAAATGAATGAGCTTTTCAGAAAAGAAAATTTCGATGCCGTTATTCACCTAGCTGCAGAATCTCATGTAGACAGGTCTATTACAGACCCTACAGCCTTTGTCATGACTAATGTTATTGGAACAGTAAACTTGCTCAATGCAGTGAGGGAATACTGGAAAGGCGATTTCGACAAAAAGCGCTTTTACCATGTTTCGACAGATGAGGTATACGGTGCACTAGGCGAAACAGGTATGTTTACAGAAACAACAGCCTATGATCCGCATAGTCCTTACTCTGCTTCTAAAGCAAGCTCTGATCATTTTGTTCGTGCTTACCATGATACTTATGGCATAGATGTGGTCATCTCTAATTGTTCTAACAACTATGGTTCTCACCATTTTCCTGAAAAACTAATCCCCTTAGCAATCAATAACCTTAAAAGTGGTAAACCTGTTCCGGTTTATGGCAAAGGTGAAAACATCAGGGATTGGTTATGGGTAGAAGATCATGCACGTGCTATTGATGTAATTTTCCATGAAGCTGCATCTGGTGAAACTTATAACATCGGCGGACATAATGAATGGAAAAACATTGACCTGATCCAGTTGTTGTGCAAAATCATGGATCAGAAACTTGGTCGTGAGCCTGGAGAATCTGCTAAACTGATTACCTATGTAACAGACCGCGCTGGCCATGACTTGCGTTATGCTATTGATTCTACCAAGCTGCAGCAAAAACTAGGCTGGGTGCCGAGTTTACAGTTTGAAGAAGGTTTAGAGAAAACAGTAGACTGGTATCTTGAAAATGAAGAATGGTTAACGAATGTAACCTCTGGAAACTACCAGGCTTATTATGATACACAATATGTAGGCAGGTAACACTGCTTAATATTAATTAAAACGCCTGTTAGCATCATCATGCTAACAGGCGTTTTTTATTTATTCGTACCTTAAGGCTTCTACAGGATCTAGTTTGGAGGCTTTTTTTGCAGGATAATAACCTGAAATGACGCCCACAATGACACATAGTGCAAAACCACCCAGAATAAACAGCCATGGGATGATGAATGAACCACCCATCATGAGTGAAATACCATTGCCCAGGAGAATACCGAATAATATACCCATTGCACCACCCATTAAACAGATCACTACTGCTTCAATTAAAAACTGTTTCCTAATGACGGATGGGGTGGCACCTATCGCTTTTCTTATGCCGATTTCCCTGGTTCGTTCTGTAACAGAAACCAGCATGATGTTCATTAATCCAATAGAGGCTCCAATAAGGGTAATTATGCCAATGGCGACGCCGCCAATGGCAATAAAAGCAAGGTTCTCAAACAAGGTCTGTGCTACGGCATCACTTTTAGTAATTTCAAAGTTGGCACTTGCAGTTGTTTTCAGCTTCCTGATATTCCTGAATTCTGCCGTTGCCTCCCCAATCATATTTTCCAAAAGGTCCATATTGGGTACCATTACCGTAATGGTATAAGAAGGGTCGTTGTTGGAGTTGATCTGCTTGGCTTTTAGCAATGGCACATAAACTGCCCTGTCGCCACTAAAACCCATGCTTGATCCTTTAGAAACCAATACACCTATTACTTTTAACCTGTTATTGCCTACATTGATGACCTTATCTAAAGGCGATTGTCCTTTGAATAAGGTTTTGCTGATTTCACTTCCTATAATGCAAACATTGTTTCCTTGTAGCGATTCTGTGTTGCTAAAGTTTCTGCCTAAGGCAAGTTCTAACCCCTGAGCGCTTAATCCATTTTCATCTACTCCTTGAACATTGATGTTAGGATTAGTTTTTTCAGTGCCATATTTAACAGTAGCGCCACTACTTGCCCGCACGCTGATGGCTACAGTAGCAGCAGGATTTAGCCGTTCTTTAAATTCCAGGGCCTCTTCATAGCGAATAGATTTGAAGGGCTTAGGCCGCTGACCTGGATTTCCAACCCTGATGCCTGATCCCCTGTTTCTGATGGTAAATGAATTAGCACCCATACTGGAGAATGCTTCTGTCATGCTCGCTTTAACGGCATCCAGGGAAGTTAAAATCCCTACAAGTGCTGATAAGCCTATGGCAATGATCAATGCGGTCAGCATTGTTCTTAAACGATTACTCTTGATAGATTGGAGTGCCAGTCGGACATTTTCAGTATAGGTCATTTTCCAGGTTTAATTTCTTTGTGGGATAAAAATAAAAAGTCCCGTTGTTATGACAACGAGACTTCCTTAAATGTTACAATTTTTTTATCGATTTAGCTGTTTATACGGAGAAACTTGTTCCACAACCGCAAGAACTTGCCGCATTAGGGTTACTGAAGGTAAAACCTCTGGAGTTTAAACCATCTTGCCAATCCACCTGCATGCCCATCAAATACATCTGATGTGCTTTATGCATAAATACTTTAATGCCGTCGATCATAAATTCCTGATCGCCATCTTTTCTCTGGTCGAAGCCTAAAACATAACTCATTCCTGAGCAGCCACCACCTTCAACGCCCACCCTTAAACCAAAGTCTTCTGCAATCTCTTGTTGGTCCTTCAATTTAAATAGCTCTTTTAAGGCGCCTTCTGTAAATGTTACAGGTGCAAATGCTGTATCCACTGTATTACTCATGTTATTTCAAATTAGGAATAACAAAGATAAAAAATAATGTACATTTTTGCACTTGTAGTCAGCTAATTATTACCGTACTTAAACAATTAGCAGCCTTCCTAAATTCATTTACCACGCACATGGACAAGCAAAAAATAACCACCACATCAGGTATAGAAATAAAACCATTATACGATACTGTAAAACCTGCAGTGGAAACACCTGGGGAGTTTCCTTTTACACGGGGTATCCAGAAAGACATGTACCGTGGGCGTTTATGGACTATGCGCCAGTATGCGGGCTTTTCTACAGCCGAAGCCTCTAATGAACGTTACCATTATTTGTTAAAGCAAGGCACCACGGGTCTTTCCGTTGCCTTTGATTTGCCCACACAAATAGGTTATGATTCTGATGATGAAATGGCAGAGGGTGAAGTAGGCAAGGTAGGGGTGGCTATTGATTCTTTAAAAGACATGGAGCTTTTATTTGACGGCATTGAGCTTCAAAAAATCACTACGTCCATGACCATCAATGCCACTGCTGGAATTTTACTGGCCATGTATATCGCATTGGCCAAAAAGCAGGGGGCAGATTTAAAGCAGATTTCCGGTACTATCCAAAATGACATCCTGAAAGAATATGCCGCCAGGGGCACCTATATTTATCCCCCTAAGCAGTCTATGCGTTTTATTACGGATATATTTGAGTTCTGCAGCAAGGAAGTGCCCAAATGGAACACTATTTCTATTTCTGGCTATCATATCAGGGAAGCAGGGTCTACTGCCGTGCAGGAACTCGCCTTTACCCTGGCCAACGGTAAAGCTTATCTACATGCGGCACTGGAAAAAGGGCTTGACATTAATGTTTTTGCTAAACGCCTTTCTTTTTTCTTTAACTGCCATAATAATTTCTTCGAGGAGATAGCAAAATTCAGGGCTGCCCGCAGAATGTGGGCCCACATCACCAAAAGCCTGGGGGCAACAGAACCAAAGGCACAGATGTTACGTTTCCATACCCAAACAGGAGGCTCTACTTTAACCGCACAACAGCCTTTAAATAACGTTATTAGGGTAACCAACCAGGCCATGGCTGCTGTGCTTGGTGGTACACAGTCTTTACACACCAACGGTTATGATGAGGCCCTGACGCTACCTACTGAGGCAGCAGCAAAAATTGCTTTGCGCACCCAGCAGATTATTGCTTTTGAAAGTGGCGTAACTGATACGGTTGATCCTTTAGCAGGTTCTTATTTTGTAGAATCTTTAACTGATGAAATTGAAGCTGCAGCACAGCTCTATATAGACAAAATTGACGCCATGGGTGGCGCTGTCAATGCCATTGAAAATGGCTATATTCAGAACGAAATTGCCAGTGCAGCCTATCAATACCAATTGGAGATTGAAAGCGGTAGCCGAATTAGCGTGGGTGTTAATAAGTTTACACAAGAAAAAGAGGGCATCACGGAAGTGATGAGGATTGATGAGTCCATTAGAACCATACAAACCGACAAGCTTAACAAGCTCAAACAAGAACGTGACCAGCTTGCTGTAAATCAGGCTTTATCGAACTTAAAGATCGCTGCGGAAGGTACCGGAAACATCATGCCTTTTATCGTTATTGCAGTAGAATGTTATGCTACGCTGGGTGAAATTTCAAATGCACTCAGAGAGGTTTTTGGTGAATATTAAAAGTTATTAACAGAAAGTTATCCACATTAAAAATTCATGTTAATAGTGGTATTGCATTGCGCTATAGGTAGTTACCAAAAAGTTATAATTTATGTTTAAAATGTTGATAATTTTTTGAATATTCGATATGTCATTTCGGTCATCAATTTAGGCCCTTATCGACTCTGAAAACCAATATTTTAGAGAAAATTACCTATGGAAAAATCTAGTACTGAAGTGTGGAATAGTTGCCTCCAAATTATTAAAGATAACATCCCAAATCAAAGCTATAAAACTTGGTTTGAACCGATATCGGCACTAAAATTGGAAGGTACTGTTTTGACTATTCAGGTACCTAGTTTGTTCTTCTATGAATGGTTGGAAGAACACTATGTAGGGCTGTTACGAAAGACTGTTAAAAAGCAGTTGGGAGACGACGGCAGATTGGAATACAACATCGTTGTTGATAAATCTTCTAAAAACGGACTTCCTTATACTACTAATATGCCTTCTAATGGAATTGGCGCTGCGGCAAAAATGCAGTCTATGCCTATTCCTATAGCTATTAATAAAGATATCAAAAACCCATTCATTATACCCGGACTAAAGAAAATGAATGTAGACCCACAGTTGAACGCTAATTATACTTTTGAAAGCTATATAGAGGGGGACTGTAATCGCCTGGCGAGATCTGCGGGTTTCGCTGTTGCCGCTAAACCTGGGGGCACTTCCTTTAATCCGCTCATGATCTATGGTGGCGTGGGTTTAGGAAAAACACATTTGGCTCAGGCCATAGGTAATGAAATCAAAGCTACCCTTCCTGATAAACTGGTCATCTATGTTTCCTGCGAGAAATTCTGTCAGCAATTTGTTGACTCCCTGAAAAATAATACCATCAACGACTTTGTTAACTTTTACCAGGCCATGGATGTGATCATCATGGATGATGTGCATAACTTTGCCGGTAAGGAGAAAACACAGGATATCTTTTTCCATATCTTCAATCATTTACACCATAGCGGTAAACAGGTGATTCTAACTTCAGATAAGTCCCCAAAAGATTTATCCGGTTTAGAAGAGCGTTTGTTGAGTCGTTTTAAATGGGGACTTTCTGCAGATTTGCAAATTCCTGATTTTGAAACCCGCATTGCCATTCTAAGAAAGAAGATGTATGCTGATGGGATTGAACTGCCAACAGATGTAGTAGAATATGTAGCCAACCATATTGACAACAATGTAAGAGAGCTGGAGGGAGCCATGGTTTCCCTACTGGCACAGTCTACCTTGAACAAAAAGCAGATTGATCTGAACCTGGCTAAGCATATGCTGAAGAACTTCATTAAAAATACCTCTAAAGAGATTTCGATGGAGTTTATTCAAAGGCTGGTGTGTGAGTATTTTGAAGTGCCTATGGAAATGGTGAAGTCGCCGACAAGGAAAAGAGAAATTGTACAGGCGCGTCAGATTTCCATGTACCTGGCAAAAAGCCATACCAAATCATCGTTAAAAACTATTGGTGCTTTCTTTGGCGGTAGAGATCACTCTACGGTTATTTATGCTTGTCAAACCGTAGAGGACCTGATTGATACCGATAAAAAGTTTAAAGGATATGTAACTGATATCCAGAAAAAGTTAGTACTGAGTTAAAGGGCACCTAATTTTGCAAGGCCATAAAATAGCGCAGCCGTATGTAGGGCTTGCTCTATTTTATTGTCAAGCAGCAACTGCTTAACTTCTTCAATAGTATATTCCTCTACATTTAAGATTTCATGTTCATCAAGGTGTTGCTCATGCGTTTTTGTTCCGCCTGTTAAAAGGTAGGTAAACGTAATGTTGTTAGAGGTTGCCGGGTTAGGATACAGTTGGGCAATCAGTTCTGCCTTCTCAAAAGAATAACCTGTTTCTTCCAGCAATTCTCTTCGCACACCAGCTTCGGCATCTTCACCCTCCTCCATCACACCACCTGGAATCTCCAGGGAAACAATGTCTGCAGCATGCCTGTATTGCCTCACCAGGATGATTTTATTTTCCTTGGTTACCGCAATGGCATTTGCCCAATTTGGATATTCCAACACATAATAGTCGTCTTTGACGGTTCCGTTTTGTAATTTACAGGTGTCTACCCTTAGGGTAGCCCATTTCTCTTGCACCAAATACCTTGATGCAAGTTTCTGCCATTTTAAAATTTCCATTACCAGCTACCGCTGCTCCCTCCACCGCCGAAACTACCACCACCAAAACCACCAAATCCGCCACCACTGCTGCCGCCGCCACCAAAGCCACCGCCAAAACCGCCTCTGTTAGAGCGTCCCGATGCGCCGCCTAAAAGCATGCCCCAGAAGATAGAATCTGCAACACCACGACTGCCAATAACCTGGCTGCCACCTTTACCACCGCCACCTTTGCGCATAATGATAATAATCACAATGACAATTAGAATGATGAAGGGGATAGCAGATCCTGGATTTTTAGTTGCTTTTTTAGGATTGTCGTTTTTATACTCTCCTTTGGTATAACTAATGATGGCATTTGTGCCTGATTCTAAACCGCCATAATAGTCGCCGTTTTTAAAATAAGGCTTGATGTCATTTTCAATAATTCTTTTAGCATACACATCAGGCAAAGCGCCCTCCATGCCATAGCCGGTTTGAATGGCTAGTTTGCGATCTCCCAGACCTACAACAATCATGATTCCTGTATTCTTTTTGGAGCCGACACCCCATTTTCTGCCCAGTTCCAGTGCATATTCATTGATGTCGTATTCACCAACAGATTTAATAATGGCAATGGCAATCTGTATAGAGGTGCTGTCGTCAAATGCTACCAGTTTACTTTCCAGCTGTTGAATTTGAGCTGCTGTTAAAGTACCGGTATAATCGTTTACCAATTTATCGGGCTTGGCGGGAAAGTCCTGGGCGAAACCCAGGCTGGTTAAAAAAACCAATAAAAATAATAGAATTGGTTTCTTCATTAGGTATTCAGTTTATGCTTGTCCATATAGATAATGTCGTTGGGTAATTCGTTAATATCTCCACCATTGGGAGGGAAAAAGATAGCTAATTTTTCTCCAACCAGGCTAATGCCGGCAATTAATCCTTCCACCAGCTTACCACCGGCAAAATGTGCTTTCATGGCTACTTGTGTGGTTTCCCAGAAATCTGGCGGAACAACTTTGTTGATGCCCCGATCGCCAATAACGGCAAATTTATGATCTTCATAAGCCAGGTAGATTAAAACACCATTGTGCTCACTGGTTTTATCCATTCCTAATTTATCGAAATAGCTGGTTGCCATATCAAGGGCATCGCCTTCACATTTTTTATCTATAGCAATTCTGATTTCGCCCGAAGTAAGCTTCTCGGCTTCTGCAATAGTAGTTGAAATCAGCTCTTGTTCTTGTTCATTAAAAAGTGTCATATTTTCTATATAAAGATAAGGGTAATGGTGTTTTTAGTTAAAACGCTCATTACCCTGTATATTTTATGGCTATTGGTTTAGAATTGAACTTTAGGGGCGTTTTGAGCACCAGCATCGGCTTTAAAGCCTGCTTTTTTACTAAATCCGAACAATCCGGCGGTAAGGTTATTAGGGAATGACCTAACTTTAGTGTTATATGCTTGTACAGCTTCGTTATAATCTTTACGGGCCACAGCAATACGGTTTTCTGTTCCTTCTAACTGTGCGGAAAGATCACTAAATTGTTGTGTCGCTTTTAATTCTGGGTAGTTTTCTGTTAATACCATTAATCTACCTAAGGCCTGTGTAACCTGTCCTTGGGCTGCCTGGTATTTGCTAATGTTTTCTTCCGTTAATTTATCTGGATCAATCGTAATCTGACTCGCTTTTGCTCTTGCTTCAATCACTTGAGTTAAAGTTTCTTTTTCAAAATTAGCCGCTCCTTTAACTGTGCTCACCAAATTGGGAATCAAATCTGAACGACGTTGGTATTGTGTTTCCACCTGGTTCCATTTGCTTTGAACATTTTCATCAAGACTCACGAGGGTATTATAGCCACAACTGCTGAAAGTGGTTAATGCCACAAATAAGCCTACTACGATTAAAACTATTTTTTTCATAAAAATATAATTTGTTTTTTAATGGTGAAGAAGTGCGCTCAACCTCTTTTTCCGTTTAATGGTTAATTTACGCATTAGATCGCAATTTCTGTACCTTTGTTACTATTCAGGATAAAAACCTGACATATTTATGCAGAAAGATATAGAAATTAAATTATTACCAAGTCAAATTGATCAGGAAGAAATTTTAAAGAATACACTAGCATCAGCCTTAAATGTGGATTTGTCGAGAATTAAGGGCTATAAAATCTTAAAACGATCTATCGATGCCAGGTCAAGGCAAGTGATTTTTAGGTTACAGGTTAAAGTTTTTCTTGATGAGCCATTTCTGGCAGAGGTTTTCCACACCAGCTATCAAAATGTCAGTAATGCTAAGCCGGTTTTAATTATTGGTGCAGGCCCTGCAGGTTTGTTTGCCGCCCTTCAATGTGTGGAAAATGGTTTCAAGCCTATTATTCTGGAACGTGGAAAAGATGTTAAACAACGCCGCAGAGATCTTGCAGCCATCAATAAGGAAGGGCTTGTCAACACAGAATCTAATTACTGTTATGGTGAAGGTGGTGCCGGTACTTACTCAGATGGTAAATTATATACCCGCTCTAATAAAAGGGGCGATATCAATAAAGTGCTGGAAACTTTTGTACAGCATGGTGCCACAGGTGATATCCTGGTAGATGCAAGACCACATATTGGGACCAATAAACTGCCACAAATCATTACTGCTATTAGAGAAACACTTTTAAATGCTGGTGCTGAGGTTCGTTTTGATCAAAAAATGACCGATCTGATCGTTGAATTTGGCAAAGTGAAAGGGGTAGTGGTAAACGGCGACGAGAAAATACATGCCGATGCAGTTATTTTGGCCACTGGCCATTCTGCCAGGGATGTATATGAATTACTGAACCGTAAAAACATTTTACTGGAAGCGAAGCCTTTTGCACTTGGTGTAAGGATAGAACATCCGCAGGCCATTATTGATGCGGCTCAATACCATTGCGATATTCGCAGTGAATATTTACCGCCGGCTTATTATAGCTTGGTGGAACAGGTAGTAGACCGCGGTGTTTTTTCATTTTGTATGTGCCCGGGTGGTATTATTGCTCCCTGCGCCACTTATCCCAATGAAATTGTGGTCAACGGCTGGTCGCCTTCTAAAAGAAATAACCCTTTTGCAAATTCTGGAACGGTTGTACAGGTAGGGCTTAATGATGTTAAAGGTGACGATCCTTTGCGGATGATGCACTTTCAGGCAGAAATTGAACGACAGGCATTTGCTTTGGGTGGTGGTAACCTGGTTGCCCCGGCACAAAGGATGGTAGATTTTGTGGAAAATAGACTTTCAGTAGATCTTCCTAAAAATTCTTATCTTCCCGGTACTAAATCTGCGCTCCTGGATCAAACTTTGCCTGGATTTGTAGCGGATAGCTTAAGGGGTGCTTTACCACTTTTTGGAAAAAAAATACGAGGTTATTATACCAATGAAGCTATTTTAGTAGGGGTGGAGAGTAGAAGTTCATCTCCAGTGCGTATCCCCAGGGATAAGGAATCTTTCCAGCACCCGCAGGTAGGTGGCTTATTTCCATGTGCAGAAGGTGCAGGTTATGCCGGTGGTATAGTTTCGGCTGCCATTGATGGTATCAATTGCGCTAATGCCGTGGTGAAATACTTATAATTCAAACATTCTTTTCCTAAGAACTGTTATTTCAATAAAGCCATCATCAGCTTTTAGCTCACCAGAGGTGATATTTATACTGATGATGGCTTCAATTCCGTTAGAGCATATAAAATATACAGATGAAGAAAACTTTAATTATTGGTGCCTCGCCTAATCCCATGCGTTATGCTTACAAAGCCGCCACTATGCTGAAAGCCAAAGGGCATGATATCATCAATATTGGAATTAAAAAAGGCGCGGTAGCTGGCGTTGAAATAGAAGAAGCGGGCGTTGTCTATCCAGATGTGCATACCATCACCTTATATATAGGTCCTCATTTGCAGCCAGCCTATTATGATTATATCTTAAGAACGAGCCCTAAAAGGGTGGTTTTTAATCCAGGCACAGAAAATGAAGAGCTTGAGATGATGCTTAGGGCAGAGGGTATTGAAGCGGAAGAAGCTTGTACGCTTGTATTGCTCTCCATCGGTCAATACTAAAATAATATAACCTACAATCCTTTGGGCAGCGTTTTCTTTGCCCTTTTTCCATTTATACTTTATTGACTGGGCTTAATAATCAATAGTTATTTTTAAAATAACCGGGGCGCTTTGTTATAGGTGTCTTTCCTGAGTTAGTAGTCAAGGTTTATTTGCCTGTTCACCTGTGGTTGAGGCCTGGTGTATTGGTGCCACGTGCTTGTCGGCTATGGGTGAGTCCACAGTGAGTCCACCATGAGTCCACGGTGAGTCCACGTTTAGCCAAACAAAGGGTGGACTGAGTGTGGACTCATGGTGGATTGGATGCGCTGTCATTATAACGTGTCACCAAGCCGTCCCTTAATCTTTGCTAACTTTTAGTTTATCTTTTTTGTGCAGACCATGGGGCGGTGTTCCTTATACTGAGCTTTAGGAACTGTAAATCAGCCTAAATATGATAAAGCAGCTGATATTTAGGCTATTCAAGGCTTTCTTTTGAGCAGCGCAGCAGGCTTTAGGCAGTTTTAAGTATATATACATATATATAAGGTGATCAAATTTTTCTCTTTTTAGCGCTTTCTATCATTTAACCGCTATTTCTCAGAAATCTCCTGCTGCTGTTTTGAGAAGGTTTTAAAGCTGTTTGTGTTTTTGTTTTAAAGAATTTTAAATAAATTTGAATTCTTTTCACAGTTACAGAGAGAGTTAACTATTTAATTGGATTTTATTGATAAATAAGTTTTGGGTTTGCCAATTTTTTGCTACTTTTGCATCCCGCTTCGGAGGAAGGGAAACAGTGAAAGCGATATTGAGAAGAGAGTTTGAAAGGCGAAAAGGAGTAAGATTGTCCGCATGTTGTATCTGTTTTAAGCAGGAAAAACAAAAAGAAAAAAGTTTTAGTAAAAAGCTTGACAATGTTAAAAAGATTACTACCTTTGCAGTCCCAAACAAAACGGGAATTTTAGCAGCGGAGCTGCTAAAGAATAAAAAAGATTGAAACGATGAGAAATCATTGCAACATATAAAAGGCCACCGTGAGGGTTGGGCCGAGAAGTTCATTAAAGAGAT
>NZ_JAZQPU010000372.1:0-11876 GCF_045628745.1 Pedobacter sp. | reverse complement strand
CCGGGTAATTCAATTAAAGACCGCATGGCGGTTAAAATGATTGAAGATGCCGAAAAAAGCGGTAAACTTAAACCAGGTGGAACCATCATTGAAGGAACATCCGGTAATACCGGTATGGGACTGGCCATGGCTGCTATCATTAAAGGATACAAATGTATTTTTACCTCGACCGACAAACAATCTAAAGAGAAATTTGATGCTTTACGTGCTTTTGGTGCAGAGGTTATCGTTTGCCCTACTAACGTAGAACCTGAAGATCCCCGTTCTTATTACTCAGTATCATCCCGTCTGGAGCGTGAGGTTCCCAATTCATGGAAACCTAACCAGTATGATAATTTATCGAATACACAGGCACACTATGAGCAAACAGGACCTGAACTTTGGGAACAAACGGAAGGTAAAATTACTCACCTTGTTGTAGGTGTGGGTACTGGCGGTACTGCTTCTGGTATTGGTAAATATTTAAAAGAAAAAAATCCTGCTATACAGGTGTGGGGTATAGATACTTATGGCTCGGTATTCAAAAAATATAAAGAAACAGGTGTCCTTGATAAGGATGAAATCTATCCTTACATCACTGAAGGTATTGGTGAAGATTTCTTGCCGCAGAATGTTGATTTTGACGTGATCGATTTGTTTGAAAAAGTAACGGATAAAGATGCTGCTTTGATGACAAGAGAGATTGCCAGAAAAGAAGGTATTTTTGCAGGTAACTCTTCTGGTTCTGTGGTTGCAGGTTTATTGCAGCTTAAAGATAAATTGAAACCTACAGATGTGGTTGTTTGTATTTTCCATGACCATGGTAGTCGTTATATGGGTAAAATGTATAACGAAGACTGGTTAAGAGAGCGTGGCTTTTTAGAAGATGGCAAATTAACTGCAGGTGATATTCTTGCTAAAAAAGAACAACAAGATATCGTGACCATTGATTGTGAGAAAACAATTATTGAAGCTATCAATAATATGAACGCTTTAAATATTTCTCAGATTCCGGTTACACAAAAAGGAATGGTTGTAGGGAAATTGGAAGAAGGTGATATTTTAAGGGCTTTAATGGATAATCCTTCTTTAAGATCTGCACAGGTACAGGAAATCATGACCGTTACTTTCCCTTTTGTAGATATGAATACTTCTATCGATAGAATTTCTGCTTTGATTAATAAAGACAACAGTGCTGTTTTAATTGAAGCTATCAATGGTAAAATTGACATCATTACTCAATATGATATCATCAACGCTATTTCGAATAACTAATACGCTTTCGTAAAGCATAAAAAAAGCCCCAATTTGGGGCTTTTTTTATGTGCTAAATAATAGGTTTATTTTTAAGGTTTTGTGCTTTGTTTTAAGTTGTTTTTTGTGCTTTAATAAAGGGGTTACGCTTTGTTAAAAATTGTTTTTAGGCTTTAAAAAAGCTTTGATTACTTGAAGTTTTTTAGATTTTAGAGCTTTCTTTAAAGTTGTTTTTTATGTTTTAACAATGGTTTTGCGCTCTATTTAACCTAGTATTTAAAACTTTAACAAGATTTTTACGCTTATATAAGTTGTTTTAAAAGTTTTATAAAGCTTTTATACTCTATCTAAAGTATTTTTTTATGCTTTAAACAATGTCTTATAATTAAAAAAGGTGCTGCTTTAAATTTTAAAGCAGCACCTTTTTATATTTATTAATGACTTGGACCTGTACCTTCTACACGCTTAATTTGTGCACCTAAGGCACGTAAGCGGATATCGATATCCTGGTAACCACGTTCAATTTGTTCAATGTTATAAATGGTGGATGTTCCTTCAGCAGATAAGGCAGCAATTAACAAAGAAACTCCCGCACGAATATCCGGAGAAGTCATGCTGATACCTCTTAGTTTATAAGCTTTGTTGATTCCGTTTACCGTAGCTCTGTGTGGATCGCAAAGAATAATCTGTGCACCCATGTCAATCAGTTTGTCTACGAAGAACAAACGGCTTTCAAACATCTTCTGGTGAATCAATACTGAACCTTTAGCTTGTGTAGCAACAACGAGCACAATGCTCAATAAGTCGGGCGTAAAGCCTGGCCATGGAGAATCTGCAATGGTCAGCATGGAGCCATCAATGAAAGATTCAATGACATAGTTCTTTTGTGAAGGAATAAAAATATCATCACCTCTCAATTCAAACTGTATACCTAGTTTTTTGAAGACCTCAGGTATTACCCCAAGCTCCTGGTAACAAACATTCTTAATGGTGATTTCAGACTCTGTCATGGCAGCAAGGCCAATAAAAGAACCAATTTCAATCATGTCAGGTAACATTCTGTGCTCTGTACCACCTAATTTAGTTACCCCTTCAATGGTTAATAAATTAGAACCGATGCCGGAAATTTTAGCACCCATTCTGTTTAACATTTTACATAATTGCTGTAAATAAGGCTCACAAGCAGCATTGTAAATGGTAGTGATACCTTTTGCCATTACGGCCGTCATCACAATATTTGCTGTTCCTGTAACAGAAGCCTCATCTAATAACACATAAGCACCTTTTAAATCAGTGGCATCAACGTTAAAAAATTCCTTCTTGCTATCGTATACAAATTTAGCACCTAACTTTTCAAAGCCTAAAAAGTGAGTATCTAATCTTCTTCTTCCAATTTTATCGCCACCGGGTTTAGGGATAGCGGCTTTACCAAAGCGGGCCAATAATGGGCCAACAATCATAATGGAACCTCTTAAACCACCACCTTTAGCCTTAAAAGCGTCGGAAGTAAAATGGTCAAGGTTAATATTTTTGGCTTCAAATGTATAAGTGTCTTTCGACAAACGTTCTACAGTTACGCCAAGGTCACCTAATAATTCAATTAATTTATTGACATCCTTAATATCGGGAATATTGCTGATGGTCAGCTTTTCTTCAGTCAGCAATACAGCTGATAATATTTGTAAGGCTTCGTTTTTGGCGCCCTGAGGTTGTATTTCTCCTTTTAGTTTCTTACCACCAATTATTTCAAATGCGTTCATGTTTATATATCTCTCTTTATGATGGTAATTAATTAATGTCTGGGTTTGCCATTGTTGTTGCTGCGTGGAGGTCGGTTGTTATTGTTGTTATTTACCCTTCCTTTTCCGTTGTTATTGGTATTGCTGTTTCTACCGCGGTTATTATTAGCAGGCCTGTTGATGACTGGTTTAAATTCAACTTTATTTAAGTTGATGTTTTCCTCCAGTTGCAATTCGCCATTTGATAATTCTGCAAGGTTCTTTAATATCGTCTCATCCGCTACGTTATCTTTGTTCCAGGTTACATAAGCCATTTTCATGAAGTTAGCAATGCCTTGTACCATGGCGGCTCTACGTTCAGGCTCTTCTGTATTTTTTGCTCTTTCGATTAAAGTTTCTACGGTTTTACCATAATGTTTAAACCTTATTCTTTGCTGCGGATAGCCAATATGTTTTGGTTTGGCGGCAGCTTGCTCAGGCGTGGGTTTAGGGTAGGGGCTGTCGACATCAATTTTATAGCCTGAAATGATGTGCAGGTGATCCCAAAGTTTATGTTTAAAATCTGCCACATCCCGTAAGTGAGGATTCAGGAAGCCCATGAGGTCTATAACCGCTTGTGCATACCTGTTACGTTCCTTTAAATCCGGAAGTTCGCAGATATATTTCACCATGTTCTGCACATTGCGACCATACTCCGCTAAGATCAACTCGTTACGTGTTGTATTGTAATCGAAATTCATGTTTATTTATTCTATTGGCAAATCGACTCAGAAATTGATCAACGGCCTATGTGTGTGTTTTGTAAGATTTAATTTATCTAACAATTTGCAATTTAGCAAATTTTAGTAATAATTGTTTATTTCCTAAACCCTGGAAAAAAACCGTCGCTTTGATGTCAGGCATGTTACCCTCAAGGTTAACAATTTTTCCGAATCCAAACTTTTCATGTTCTACTTCCATGCCAGTTTGAAACAAGTTAGCTGCATCGGGTTTAAAACCTGCAGTGGGCACATGGGCTTTAGGCAACATGCTTGTTGTTTTAGGCATGGAGCTGGTAGCCAGCGGCTTGGGTTTACTGAAAGATTCGCGCTGTTGTGTCCAGGTGCGTCTCTCATCATCAAAGCTGTTTTCACCTAAGGTGCTTTTAGCGGGCTTAACCACCTCCAGCTCTAAGTATTTTGCATTAATTTCATTGATGAAGCGACTAGGTTCACAACTGGTTAATGTACCCCAGCGATACCTTGAAGTGGAATAGGTGAGGGTCAGTTTTTTCTCTGCCCTGGTAATAGCCACATAAAACAAGCGGCGTTCTTCTTCCAGATCCGTTCTTGAATTTAAAGACATCTGTGAGGGGAAAAGGTTTTCTTCTAAGCCCACCACATATACATTCTTAAATTCCAGTCCTTTTGCAGAGTGGATGGTCATTAACGAAACCGTATCACGGTCCTTATCATCCTGCCTGTCGTCATTAGTTAACAAGGCAATATCCTGCATGAAAATGGCCAGGCTACGGTCTTCAATATCTTCCCTTTCGGCAAATTCTTTAATCCCGTTTAATAATTCCTGTATGTTTTCATAGCGGCTCCTGCCTTCTATGCTATCATCAGTATGTAGTTCTTTTAAAATGCCAGAATGTTGGGCAATAAATAAAGCTGTTTCATATGCGTCAAGCTTTTTGGCTTCCGCGGCGAAACTCTGTATCATCATGGCAAAATCATTCAGTTGGTTGGCAATGCGGCCTTCAATATATTGAGAAGGATTGCAAATCACCTGCCACATGGTAATGTCATGCTTGTCGGCAGCCACAATGATTTTATCAACTGTGGTATCACCTAACCCTCTTTTTGGGTAGTTGATCACTCTTTTGATCGCTTCTTCATCGCTAGGATTAAAGGTTAAGCGGAAATAAGCAATTAAATCTTTAATCTCCTTGCGTTGATAGAAAGATAGGCCACCATATATTTTATAAGGAACATTAAGTTTTCTTAAAGCTTCCTCCATGGCACGTGACTGTGCATTGGTGCGGTATAAAATAGCAAAGTCGTGGAAATCCAAACCATTAGCGGTACGGTCTTGCACAATGCCCTCAGCTACCAATTTACCTTCTTCATTATCAGTAAAAGCACGTTGCACCTTGATCCTGTCGCCAGTTTCATTGGCAGAAAAAACATTCTTTTCTAACTGATTCTTGTTGTTGGCAATAATGCTATTGGCAACTTCAACAATATTTTGAGTAGAGCGGTAGTTCTGCTCTAATTTATAGACCTGCAATTCAGGGTAATCTTTCTCAAAGTTGAGGATGTTCTGGATATTAGCACCCCTGAAACCGTAAATACTTTGCGCATCATCACCTACTACACAAAGGTTGAAGTTGGCGGCGGCAAGTTTCTTCACAATGGTATATTGAGAAAAGTTAGTATCCTGGTACTCATCCACCATCAGGTATTTAAACTTTTGCTGGTATTTATTAAGTACGTCTGTATGGTTTTTTAAAAGTACATTGGTTTTGAACAATAGATCATCGAAATCCATGGCACCTGCTTTAAAACAACGCTTGGTATAGGTTTCATAGATGACCCCTGTTAATGGGCGTTTATTGCTGCTGTCTTCAGCCTGTATTTCTGCATTATTAAGGTATTCGGTATGCGAGATCAGGTTGTTTTTAGCGGATGAAATCCTGTTGTAAACAAAATTTGCATTGTATAATTTATCATCCAATTGCATCTCCCTCAAAATAGCCCTGATTAAGCTTTTGCTATCATCGGTATCATAGATGGTGAAGTTAGAAGGATAGCCAATTTTCTCAGCTTCTACGCGTAATATTTTAGCAAAAACAGAGTGGAAGGTACCCATCCAAATGTTTTTTGCTTCATTACCTACTACCTTCATGATCCGCTCGCGCATATCTTTAGAAGCTTTGTTGGTAAAGGTCAATACCAAGATGTTAAAAGGATCTACACCTTTTTCAATTAAATGCGCAACGCGGTAAGTAATTACCCTTGTTTTTCCCGATCCTGCACCAGCCACAATCATGGCGGGGCCTTCGGTATTTTCTACTGCTGCACGTTGCTGTGGGTTTAATCCTGCTAAATAATCCAAAATGAGTTCAATATGTTAAAATGCGAAGTTATCAACCACGCTGTAATAATATAAGTTTCTGTAAAACTATTGTGTTACGGTTGGCCAATAACAGTGGTCATTGATGCTATTTCTATGCCAGAACGTCAAGCCTGACGTTTACAGCAACAAAGATACGAATAAGTAGTTAATATGAAAAGCATCAAAAAGGCTATATTTGCGTCAAATAATATTGTTATGCAAGAGATCAAAAAATATGTAGAAACACATAAACAGCGTTTTTTAGATGAACTGTTTGAATTGTTACGTTTTCCATCGGTGAGTGCAGATCCAAAATATAAAGGGGATGTATTGAAAACGGCTGACTTTGTTGCCCAGAAACTTAAAGATGCAGGTGCTGAAAATGTAGAAATTTGTCAGACTGCCGGCTATCCTATTGTTTATGGAGAGAAAATTATTAACGATCAATTGCCAACAGTTTTAATTTATGGTCATTATGATGTGCAGCCTGCAGATCCTTTGGAGCTTTGGGACACACCACCTTTTGAGCCTACCGTACGTGATGGAAAAATCTATGCCCGAGGTGCTTGTGATGATAAAGGACAGTTTTATATGCACGTTAAAGCATTTGAGCTGATGATGGAAACAGGTACTTTAGCCTGTAACGTAAAATTCATGATTGAAGGTGAAGAAGAAGTAGGTTCTGCAAACCTTGGTATTTTCGTTAAGGCCAATGCAGAACGCTTAAAAGCAGATGTAGTATTGATTTCTGACACTTCAATGATCAGCATGGAGCACCCATCTATTGAAACTGGCTTACGTGGTCTTGCCTATATGGAAGTAGAAGTAGTAGGTCCAAACCGCGATTTACACTCTGGTGTTTATGGTGGTGCAGTTGCTAATCCGGCTACTATTTTATGTAAAATGATTGCTTCTTTGCATGATGAAAATAACCATATCACAATTCCAGAATTTTACGATAAAGTTGTAGAACTGACAGATGAGGAAAAGAAAGCCTTAAATTCTGCTCCTTTCGACCTGGAAGATTATAAAAAAGACCTTGACATCAATGCAGAATGGGGTGAAAAAGGCTATTCTACTTTGGAAAGAACAGGTACCCGTCCAACTTTAGAGGTTAACGGAATCTGGAGTGGTTATATTGGTGAAGGTGCAAAAACAGTATTGCCTTCAAAAGCAAATGCTAAAATATCTATGCGTTTAGTGCCTAACCAAAGTTCTGATGAAATTGCCGCTATTTTTGCTAAACATTTTGAAAGCATTGCGCCAGACTATGTAAAGGTAACAGTAAAAGCACATCACGGTGGTGAGCCTGTGGTAACACCAACTGATAGCATTGCTTACCGTGCTGCAGAAAAAGCGATTGTAGATTCATTTGGTAAAACGCCAATCCCAACAAGGGGTGGTGGTAGTATTCCAATTGTTGCTTTATTTGAAGATGTATTAGGTATTAAATCAGTATTGTTAGGTTTCGGCCTTGACAGTGATGCCTTGCATTCACCAAATGAAAAATACGATATTTTCAATTACTATAAAGGCATAGAAACTTTGCCTTTATTCCATAAATATTTCGCTGAATTAAGCAAATAAGAAAATTGCCCATGTGTAGTGCATGGGCAATATTTTTTAAATCACAATGATTTTGCCAATGTGATTTCTCTCTAGAAGCTTGTCCTCTTTTTCAAATTGAACTACCTGAAACGTGCCGCCAACTCCTAAAAAACCATCCACTCCCCGCAAAACGGCCATTCCAGGTGCTCGTCAAACTACCCTTGCCTTTAAGAAACCGGTAAAAAAGAGGGTCACGAAAAAGAAGCCTCATAAAGGCATGGCCATACATTGGAAGCTGACTATAGCTTTCGTGTTGCTGATTCTTTTATCGCCCCTTTATTATGCCTATGTATTGCGGATGTTTACCTCCACCATCAGGTGGGTAAAAGATTGGGGCGAAGATCCTAATTACCGCACTTACAGCAGCTTTAATATCAAAATACCCAAAAATTATGGCATCCATGGGATTGATGTTTCTTCGTATCAGGGAAAAATAGACTGGCAGCAGGTGAAAGTGATGCAGGAAGATAGCGTGCGCATTAAATTTGCCATGATCAAGGCTACTGAAGGGGTGATGTTGGTAGATCCTTATTTTCAGCGCAATTGGCGGGAGGCCGCAAAAACAGGTATTGTTTGCAGTGCCTATCATTTTTTTAGGCCTCAGAAGTCTGGCGAGTGGCAAGCCCGGTTTTTTCTCCAAACGGTACAGTTTGAAAAAGGCGATTTACCACCTATAGTAGATATTGAACAGTTAAATGGTGTATCGGCAAGAACAATGCGTAAAGAGTTAACTGCTTTTTTGTTGCATGTCGAACGCAAAATTGGGGTAAAGCCCATCATTTACTCAGGCCTCAGCTTTTACAATGATTTTCTACATGGCTATTTTGAGGAATACCCGCTATGGATAGCGCATTACCATCAGTCTAAGTTAAATATGAAAGATAGACCCTGGGCTTTTTGGCAGCATTCAGACAAAGCACGCATCAGTGGCATTAACCATGTGGTAGATTTTAATGCCTTTAATGGCGACAGTACTGCTTTTGAGGCGCTGAAGTTGAAGTAAGTACGGGTGAATAATATGCACTTTTGCTATTTGGCATAAAAACATAATAAAGTCAATAGCTATATAATGATTTGATTATTCAGAATTTTGTCTTAAATTGATAGACAAGTGTCTAAGGCAATTAAATCATGGCAACAGAACCTACACATATTACCAATAGGCTCGATAAAGAGATATCTGATATCGTCAAGCGTGCAAGCTTTAAGAATACATTTATTTCAGGATCAACAAAAAAACAACTTACGTATACAGACTTTTTATCTAATAAGATGTTGATGATTTTTGTAATAAGAGAAGGTGTGCCATATTCACTTTTTAATCTTATTCAACATTTCACCCCTTTTACAGAAGATAATTGGGCGGACTTTTTAGATGTTTCTACAAAGTCACTTCATAGGTATAAGAAAACGTCAAAGAGTTTTAAATCCATTCAATCAGAAAAAATAATTGAAATGTTTGAAGTTACAAAGGTGGGACTTGACGTATTCGGGGAAATGGAGAAATTTAAACTTTGGCTAGAAATACCGAACTTTTCGTTGGGTAATTTAAAACCAATAGAATTATTGAAAGATTCATATGGGAAGGAATTAGTTTTAAATGAATTAACTAGAATTAATTACGGAATTTTAGTTTAATGGAAGCCTTTAGGTTGTCTAAACAAGCATTTGCCTCTTCTTTATCGGGTAAGGGGGCAGCGCTTAAAGGAGCCAGATGGAACTCAGTTGGTGTTGAGCTTATTTATACCGCATCTAATCGGTCATTAGCTATGGCAGAAGTTGCTGTACATTTTAGTTTAGCCACTTTACCAAACGATTATATGATGGTGACAATTTATATCCCAGACAACATCTCGCTGCAAAAATTAAATTCAGGAGATTTAGCTGCTGATTGGAATACATTTCCACACCCTACGACTACTCAGGTTATTGGTGACAAATTTATTACTGACAATAAATACTGTGTATTACAAATCCCTTCTGCAGTGACTCAAGGGGATTATAATTTTTTAATCAATCCTAATCATTCCGAATTTAAAGGAATTAAAATAGTGAGAATAGAGAACTTTCCTTTTGATAGAAGAATTTTTAAGTAAAACCAATGATCCTTCCGCTGTTATTTTAATTTATACCACCCATTTATCACAACGCTCCAAAAACCCTTCATCCGCATCTGCACCTATACCTATTGTATCAGGCACCTCCAGTAAATATCCTTCATACGTTAACCCTCCAATAACAGGGTCTACCAAATGCCCAAGTAAACAAGTATCAAGGTCAAAATAGATTACATTAGGACTGGCGAGTGCAAAATGTAAATTTGCACTTAGCGCAATTCTACTTTCCAGCATACTTCCAATCATGCATTTAACACCTGTTTTTAAGGCTTCTTCATGTATTTTCTGTGCTTCTAAAATGCCGCCAGATTTGGAGAATTTAATGTTCAGGAATTCACAAGCCTTGTTATTGATTAACTTACGGGCATCATGGTGGTTATAGCAACTTTCATCAGCCATAATCAGGATAGGAGAATTGAGGCTTAACTCAGGCAGGTAATCATCATACCAGGTGCGCATCGGTTGCTCACAAAACTCAATATTATACTTTTCCAGTGCGGCTAAAGCAAAAAGAGCCTCATCAAAAGACCAGCCCTGGTTGGCATCCAGGCGGATTACCGTGCGCTCACCAACAGCCTTTCTAATTTGTGCAACCCTTTCTATATCGTCGCTTACCTTTTTTCCTAACTTAATTTTCAGGATATTGCAGCCTTGCTGCTGATATCTCACTGCAGTTTTAGCCATCTCTTCAGGCGTATCAATGCCAATGGTCATGTCGGTTTCAATGATCCGCTTTTTGCCACCTAAAAACTTGTAGAGGGGCAGACCTGCATTTTTTGCAGCAATGTCAAATAGCGCCATGTCGAAAGCACTTTTGATGGTGCTGTTATGGGCAGCATAGCCTAAAAGGTCGTTCATCCTTTCAGGAATATCCAGGGGATCTTTACCAATCCATATTTTGGCGAAATCTTTTGCCATGGCGATACAGGTTTCCTGGCTTTCACCAACAATCATAGGGAAAGCAGAACACTCACCCACACCATAAATACCACTATCTGTAAATACCCTGATGAAAACATTCTGGGCAAAATGCATGGTGCCGGTGGCAATAACAAAAGGCTCCATAGGAATGCTGAAGCGGTAAATTTCAGTATGTGTAATTTTCATGAGGCAGGTGTTTTGGGTAAAAGTACAATTTTATGTGTTTTATTTTTACTTGTTATTGAGCTTAAATACATAATTTAAATCAATAATTTCAGTCAGCATACCTATGAAAGTATACTAACTAAATCTAATTTATTCAATAAATTTAGTCAGCATACCAATAGAGGTATCCTGACTAAAACGCTAGAGCCTGATCTTTAAACCACCATTGACAACAAAACCATCCAGGGGAGCATAGATATCACGGAAAACCGGATTTGAAATACTTCCCGTATATATTTTGTCAAAACGGGTCTGTCGGGTATCGGTGAAATTCTCGAAGTTGATGTACAGCGAAAACCGCTCCCAAAGTTTCTCCGCCATAAAACCAAAGATCCAGTAAGCTTTTCCTTTGGCACCATCATTCAATGTTTGCTTGCCATAATAATAAGCCTCGGCTCCAAGTTTCCATTGATCTTCAACTTCGTACATCAGTACATTGTTCAGCCTGTGTTTAGCTGTTAAAGGGTTTTCCCGTAAATGCTTTCCAACATGAATTTGTGCATCCGTTAAGCTGTAGCCTACAAAAAGTTTAAAATCCTGATAGGTAAGCTTTACATTTGTTTCCATGCCCCTGCTGTCCATGTGGCCGGGCGAATTGATGAACATAAAGCTGTATGCCTGCTGCTCCATCATTAAAGGATTATTCAGGAAAGTATAGAAAAAGAGGTGGTTAATGCTAAAGGCAACCTGGTCATTGAATAAGGCAGTGCGGTAATTGATATCCCAGTTTAAGCCATAGCTCCTTTCCAGCTTATTGGTAGCGGCAGAAATGGGAAGCACGTTTTGGTATTGGATCCGTTCACTATCCTCCGTAAAAAGGGTAGGGGTTTTATAACCCAGGCCTCCGCCAATTCTGGAATTCCACTTCTCACTCAACTTAAATAAGGCAGACACCCTTGGCAACAAAGCGAAACCATAGTCGGCTACATAATCA
>NZ_JAZQPU010000371.1:0-2188 GCF_045628745.1 Pedobacter sp. | reverse complement strand
ATTACGCCTGATCCTTCTACTGGAATAGGTAATTGGACCAAGGAACAATTTATGGAAAGATTTAAACATTACGATCCTAAAAATCCGTCTGTACAAGTTAAAAAAGGTCAGTTTCAAAGCGTGATGCCCTGGATCATGTATTCCGGTATTAAAGAAGATGATCTAGCATCCATGTATAAATATTTACAAACCTTAAAACCAATTGAAAACGAAGTGGTTAAGTTTCAAGCGATGAGTCAACAATAGTTTGGTTGAAACATGAGGATGCTACTTTATTTTTGGAGGAGAATCCTTGATCACATCCTCATATACGGCAATTCGATGCGTTCTCACCTGGTATGGAATCTTCTTTTTACTGTTGCTGACTTGAAAACCTATTTTAGTGGAGGCCAACATGGGCATATGACAATCAATGCACTGCTGCTTTAATAAGGCTTGGTTTTGATCTTGATGATCTTGAACTGTGTTTTGATGACAACTCCTGCATTTCTGCGTATAGACTTCGAGGCTTTGTTTTTTAGCTTCATGAATATCATGACAGGATACACATTCTGCCTTTCCGATTTTAAAACAAGGACTTGCTTCAAGCAATTGCTTTTGGTTGCCATGTACATCTGGCTCCTGGCCAGCATAGGTACTATATTGAGGCAGGCTTTTAAGCGTATCACCAGGTTTGAAAGAAAAAGTAGAAGTCAATACCTGTAAACTTATACCAGAATGGCAAACGGCACACATATCTATCCTGCGGCTTAAGGGGAGTGATCTGTAAACAGCCATATGTGTTGCCTCTTTTACCTGTGGATGCTCGCGGTGGAATTCTACATGTTTCATTGCTGGTCCATGGCAGCGCTCGCAGTCAATACCCGCTATTAAAGAACCTTTTACAAACTCCTCTTTTAAATTTAAATCGTTGGTCTGAACGAGTGTATTTTTCACATAAGAGCTATGACATTCTAAACATCGGGTAATGATAGGTCTTCCAAAGTAAATTTGCTCTTCCGGAAAACCAGGACTGTTTACCCATTGCTGTTCCCGGGTATGGTAATTTAATGGCATCTGAAACAATTGGTTGCCATACCAATAAGCAAAAGTATAGGCACTCAATCCAGCGCCAAAAGCAAAATCAGTCTTTTCTGCTTTTACTTCCCTGCCATCTATATAAGCCACCTGAAATAAATCCCCGCTTCGTTTCTCTACACCCAGCTTGGTCTTTTCAGTAAAAACAAACGATGCCTGTGGAAGGCCCAAGCTATCTGTGGCCTCAGTTCCGGCGATAAATCTGGAGGTATTAAAGTGTGCATTGTGAACTATAGCAGTAGAAACATCCTCATGACAGGATTTGCAGGTGGAGCTTCCGGCATAGGCTGGCCCCCTGCTATCCTTTTTTTTAACTTGAGTACATTGTAGCACCACCACTAAAAAAGAAGCAAGGGAAAATAAGACAAGGATAAAGTGTCTTTGCCGCATGAAATGATTGGTTAGAATAATGAAAGACCTTATTTAAATTTAATTAAAAAAGATCAATAAACAAGTTCTATTCAACCATGAATTCAGCTGGTCAAAAAGGTATGTTAACGCTAATAAATTTCCCCTAAAAATGAAGAACTTTCAACAGTTGAGCAGCTTCCCTTTTAGAAAGGACCTTAGGGGTAAAGGTTACAGGTGTTATAGGAAGATCATCTTTTGAAGTTGGCGTGCCATTAATCGCATCCGCTACATCCATTCCCTGTATAACCTCCCCAAAAACTGTATAATTTTGATCCAGGTGAGGTGTACCTCCTATGGTTTTATATACTTGCCTTTGTGCAGTTGTAAACTGTATGCCCCTTTTCTTCGCAATAACATCAAGTTCCTCATCTGTATAAATTTTACCCGCCACCAGGTAGAACTGTGTAAAGTAAGATTGCTTTTCCGGATTATCATTCCGGCCAGCGCCCAATGCACCTTTTTTATGAAAAATGGAAGGCACAAGCTCTGCATGTATCCGTTTGATAGGCACATTAGGCTGCTGTTGCTCTCTTTCCAGGATGGTCTCATCTAATTCTCCTGCCTGGCTCACAAATGATTTAATGACACGGTTAAAAGCAGCATCGTTAAATAAGCCTTCCTGCACGGTTTTTATAAAAGCATCGCGGTGTGCAGGTGTCTGGTCATATAAAAGCAAAGTGATGTTACCTTTATTGGTTTC
>NZ_JAZQPU010000370.1:0-5581 GCF_045628745.1 Pedobacter sp. | reverse complement strand
GGGCATCCTTTGATCGGCAATAATGACATTTATGGAAATATTTTCTAAAATTTTCAGGCCTTCTACTGCTGAGTTGGCCGTATATATTTCATATTGTCTTCTAAATCCAGCTTTAAATGCATGTAAATTGTTTTCTTCATCGTCAATATAAAGAATTTTTACGGTTGCCGGAGTCATATTTAAGTCTATTTTGTGTGTAGGGGCAAGGTAATAATAAATTCTGTACCTTGATTTATTTTTGTTAAAACATCTATACTTCCCTGGTGATTTTCAATAATTCTAAATACGATTGATAAACCGAGTCCTGTACCTTCGCCTACATCTTTTGTAGTATAAAATGGCTCAAATATTTTTTGTTTAACCTCATCAGGCATTCCGCTACCTGTATCTTTAATGCTTATTTTAACAAGGTTGTCTTCTCGCCATGTTTTGACCGTTAGAAATTCTTCGTCCTGTAATATAGGCTTCGATTTAATGGCATGAACAGCATTGGTTATAAGGTTCATAAAGACCTGGTTGATTTTTCCGGGCATGCAGTCTACCGGTGGTATATCGCCATATTCCTTTTTAATTTTTAATTGGTGAGGAAAAGTACTTCTGATGAGGACCAAGGTGGAGTCTAAACCTTCATTTAGATCCACCGGCTTAGTATCACTTTCATCTATTCTACTGAAATTTCTTAAACTTCTGATAATTTCGGCTGTTCGTTTGGCGCCTTCGCTAATACCAGATAAAAGGGAAGCGATTTCTTCATTTACAAACTTTAAATCAATTTGTTTCTTGAACGCTTCAATACGTTCTAACTGTTTAATGATATCTGCATTGTAATCGATCGCCTCATACATGGAAATGACTTCTTTTAAATCTTTAATGTCAAGTTCGAGGGGTTTAATATTTGAAGTAACAAAATTGATTGGGTTATTGATCTCATGTGCAATTCCTGCTGTAAGTTGACCTAGTGCAGCCATTTTTTCTGCATCAACTAATTGGGATTGAGCAGCCTTCAAATTAGTTAAAGTTAAATTCAACGTAGAATTGATGTTTTGCAATTCTGTGGTTCTTTCATTTACTTTATTTTCCAAAATCACATTCTGTTCCAGTATTAAGCGCTCATTTTCTTTGGAAATAACCAATGCTTGTTTTTGAGATAGCTCATTCTCTTTCTTGAAAAAGTTGATTCTATCAGCCAATGCAAATGATAATAACAAAACTTCCAGTACAGAGGCTAATTGAGCAGAATAATTTGAAAATAAGGAATAACCTATTATTTCATAATCTTTCAATATGAAAATCATCATTCCTAAAAACAAAAATGTCCATGAGGCTAAATAATAGCCTGCAGGCTTGAAATTTTTATAAAAATAAGCATTAAAGGCTGCTGTGAATGCAACTATCGATCCACCAAGAATACAAATTTGCATCCCCATAAATGCTAAATAATTAAATCCTGCACAGAGTAATATCGTATCAATGATGATCAGGCAAAAAATGATATTCAATAACAAATGACTTTTTGGGGTGTTCTGTTTGGTGGAGAGAAATGATTTTGTGAAAGTAATAGAGGCAAGCAAACCAAGATTAGAAAATAAGGTGACAGCGATTTCATTAAACCAAATACTGTCTACATGAAAATACTTACTAAAGTATCCCTGAATTGTTGTTTGTGTTGCCCATGTAAATAAAATACAAAAGATATAATTCAAATAACTTAAATCCTTGATACTAAAATAAAGGAAGAGGTTATAGGCAAACATGATCAGCATAATGCCGGTATAAATACCAAAAAATACATCTCTGATAGAAAACAAATTCAACACATCACTTTGTTTTCCAATAAAAACAGGCACCATAACGACATCATTAGTAAATAACCTAATAAAAATTGTTGGTCGTTGAGATGCTAACGCATTTGGTATGATATAGGTTTTTAAATTCCCTGGGTCATTTTGGTTGGCAATATTGGTATAATTATTTTGATCGATTTCTTGTATGACATGATGGTCGTCCACAAAGAAGATTTGTGCATGTTTTATGCGTGATTGATCAATTAAGATATTGTTATATTCGTGTAGGTTTATAGAGGCAGGGAATTCAGCCTTTATCCATACAGAATTGGGATATTTACTTAAATTCAGTAGGCCTGAATTTAATTTTTTAAACAAAGTGTCATTTAACAAAATTTCTTTTGTCTCTACATTCTGCTTTTGCTGAATATATATTTTTGAAAAATGTAAGATATTTATTAAAGAATCTGTTTTGTCAAATGCTGATGCATTGGATATTACAGGCGATAAACAACCTGAAACAAGCAATACAAAATACCATAATATCTTATTTATCATAAAGTTATGTCGATGTATACATCGATTAATGCATTAGTATTTTTATTGGGAATTTGAAACGATTGCTTTGGGTTATCCCTGAAAGAGAAGATAGCGTTTCTTACCTCATCAATAGCTAAAGGAAGTGTATTAAGCTCGTCGGTAATTACAGCTGTAGCTGTTAAATCTTCTTTTGGATAGTAAAATTTCCCATTCACTCCAATCTCTCTTATAACTCTAAAACCACCTCTAACTGCATTTCTGTGAGTTGCAGGAGCTGTTAATCCAAAAAGTGTTGTTAAGCCCATTAAGTTAGATAATGCTACACTAACTTGACTTAGGAAAAGACTTCCTACGCCTAAACCTGCAATTTCCCAGGAATTCCATACACCACATAATTCGCCTGTTCCATTCGGAGTTCTTTCAGATACCATGTCGTAGATTGTTTTATCCATAAATCCTACAGCTTCTTCAATCGGTAATGGATTTTTTCCATTAGCCTGATGAATTCTGGATCCAGCCATCGCCTTGCCATTTTCTTCCGTTGTTACTAAAATGGCATACACATCTGGGTTGAGTGTCCATTCTGTTTTTGCAGATGTAATTTTTGTAATACCGAATATTTCAAGTACATGCCTGTGGCCATCTATGAATTTTTGACAAGAAGCAGGGTCATCAATGGCCCTGAATGCTTTAAAATAAAGTTTGTCAATAACTGGTTTATTCTGTTCCAAGGGATAATGTTTTGTTTATGGGTTTCCTAATTGTTCTAACTTGAGATTTTTCTGCTTTAAATATGCGGAATAAAAATACTTCTGCCATATTATTTTCTATTTTGAATAGATTTTTAAATCTCTGATACATTTCTGATATTTTATCTGAATCTTCCTTAGATAAGCCATTATCTACTTGAAAATTATTTTTGTAAAAGAAGATTAAAGGTACATTTACTGGATGAATCTCATAACCATATTCAATGGCTTTAAGCCAAAGATTTTCTACGGCAAGGCCTCCATTTATGAAGTTTATTGAAGAAACTTTTGGTAAGGTAATTAAACCTATAGCTGTAGAATGTGAAAATTGTTTTAACGCTAATTTTTTAAAAGCAGCGCCACCATTAATAGTTTTCAAAAATTCAACAGCCTTTTTATCTTTCATCAACCTTAAGCCAATTTGATCATTAAAGCCTAAGTCTAAGGAATGGATTCCTATTCCGTCACTAGTTTCCTGTGTTTCTTCTACAGTCCATCGCATTTCTTTTGTAATAAAATCTTGATGTGCTTCAGGAATAAACATTCTTAATAAATCAGCTTCTCCTGCAATTTCACCTAAGGCTTGAAGTTGATCCTGATTTGTAATCCATTGTAAATCTGCATTTTCAACCTCCCTTACAATTGATTGAAGATTTTTAAACTCTTCTGGATTAGGGTCATTTGCTATGCCGATTTTTCTGTTGGTGTATCTATCACTAATTTTTGATGCTAAAGATTTTTCTTTTTCGCTAGGGATATGGCCTTTCGTAAAGTTAAAAGTGGCTATATGATCCGGAAAGAGTTCCGGCGTAAATTGCCAGTTCATTTTCAGGTTATTTATTGCAGCAGCAAGTTCCATGTTTTTAATAGCGGCCCCTAATGCAATATAGGATGAAATAAATTCAGGGTCCAAATAAGCTCCGGATACAGGTTTGTTTAAGAATAGATGTAAAATATTATTGCTATAATGCCATAACCAAGGCTGATTATTTCCTCCAGATGGGGCTTTGTTTGCAGCAGTGATCAAATTATTTAAGACTTCC
This sequence comes from Pedobacter sp., assembly GCF_045628745.1. Classification (GTDB taxonomy): domain Bacteria; phylum Bacteroidota; class Bacteroidia; order Sphingobacteriales; family Sphingobacteriaceae; genus Pedobacter. The sequence goes on along the minus strand of NZ_JAZQPU010000370.1, from coordinate 1,465 downwards.
TCTGCTAAAGATTCTTCTTTTAATGCTGGTGGAAAATGAGCATGATTTACTTTTAAATAACCTTTTATATCAATTGGCTCAACATCAAGTGTTTTAATTGTTTCCTCTTTGTTTGGGTTACTGATTAATTCATCTATATCAACAAAAAATCTTCCCGAAAATTCAAGGTTGTTTAATAAAATCTTTCTTGAAAGATCGGCCGTTATCCCGCCTCCATAAGTTACCGCACTAGCAAGTTGAGGCCAGGTAGAAATAGAAGACATAATTTCGATTGCCGAAGCTTTCATTCGAGGAGAAAGTGTTTCCACCCCTGTTACAGGTGCAATGTATTGAAGCTTCTCATCTAAAGTTTTTAATGTCTTGAATGTGCTCATGTTTAAATCCTTAACAAAACCATGTAATACAGGTCTGTTTGGTTCTAAATCAAAGCGTTCAATATCAATAGTACAACGGTCACTTCCTTCCATTAATACAGGAATTCCAAGTTCTTTAGCTTTTTCTCTTGCACTTATTTTAACATCAAAACTGTCGCATTCATCTATAAGTAGATCAAGCGTTCCATTTTCTGTTAAGAAACCAACCAGGTTACTTTCGGTTATTCCTTCATTAAAACAAACAACCTTAAGAAAAGGGTCCATTTCAGCAATTTCACGAGCAACAATTACTGTTTTACTAAGTTTTAGATGATGAACACCAGTACGGATTCTGTTTAAATTAGATAAATCTAATTCATCAAAGTCAGCAATTCTTAATTCCCCGAAGCCACGTTCCATAGCCAGCGTTAAAGAAACGGATTGTCCAACAGATAAACCCATTACTCCAATCTTTTTTTTCGATAAACAAGCCTGTTCAGCTTCTGTTATCTTATGCTTATTTCGGTTTGTCCTTACGATAATAAAATTATGCTCCTCTAAAATGTGGACTAACTTACATGACCAGGGATAATATACCCATACACCATATTCTTCCCATGTTTTATTGCCTAATTGCTCGCTGATTTTCTCAGTTATTTCTGTTTCAGATAATATGACGGAGGGATGTAAACATTTAATTAACTCTTTAACTTGAGATTCAATCTCGTCAAATACTTGAATATGATTAATTGTTTCGAGTAATATATTCACTTCCCGTACGTCATTCGGGTCACTTAAGTTATAAATTATAGGTTTGTATAATTTTTTTAGCTGATTTGTATTATCGGTTAATTTTGGAAGAATAGACGTTAAATGTACTTTAGGCTGCATTTTTATGGATAAATCCTATTTTTTTAGACAAGAAAATGAATGAAAATTTGAATGAACTAAAAATAGGTTTTTAAGAGTACTAATAAAAAACTAATTTTAACTTTTTATTAAAGAGAAAACATGAGTGCTCATATCTTATACGTCGACGACGAACCACACAATCTAAGTGCATTTACGGCAACTTACAGAAGGCTTTATAAAATCTTCACCGCAGAGTCTGC
>NZ_JAZQPU010000369.1:0-5919 GCF_045628745.1 Pedobacter sp. | reverse complement strand
ATTTGTAATAAATTGGGCATCAGTTCCTAAGATTTGTAAATGCTAATTTTATTGTATTACGTCCAGCGAATAATTGCGCCTATTTTGTACTTAAAAAAGTATATAATATTGCCTTAAAAATTTACCTAAAATATTATTTGGAATGTCCATTTGCACCTGTAAATTTAGCTTAGTGTTACACATGTAGATTGTTAACCAAATATTTATTCCAAAACACGAGTTCAAATATGAAAGTTTTTTACCTTCTTAAGCCCTGTTTATTTTTGTTGATTTTACTGTCAACATTTACGGCAATGGCACAGACCAGTTCACTAACTGGAACGATTTTAGATGAAACCGGACAAGCGCTTCCTGGTGCATCAATTCAAATTAAAAGCCTCAATAGAAGTACAACCACTGATGTGAGTGGAAAGTATCGTCTTACAGGTTTGACCAACGGTTCTTTTGTCATCACAGTGAGTTATGTAGGGTATACACCAACAGAACAAACGGTAAAGGTGACAGGCAATACCAATGCAGACTTCAGTGTAAAGCCAGATGCACAAAACTTAAATGAAGTTGTGGTTATTGGTTATGGTTCAGTTCAAAAAAAGGACTTAACAGGATCTGTGACTACAGTATCTTCTAAAGATTTCCAAACAGGTAACATCACCAGTCCTGAGCAATTGATTTCCGGAAAAGTTGCCGGGGTTCAAATTACCTCTAACAGTGGTCAGCCGGGTGCCGGAAGTGTAATCCGTATCCGTGGTGGTGCTTCGCTTAACGCCAGTAATGATCCTTTGATCGTGATCGACGGGATTCCATTGAGCGGATCTGACATCGGTGGTGCTGCTAACCCTTTAACATTGATCAATCCAAATGACATTGAAACTTTTACCGTATTAAAAGATGCCAACGCTACGGCTATTTATGGTTCACGAGCTTCCAATGGGGTAATTTTAATTACGACCAAAAAAGGAAAATCTGGTGCTCCAGATATTAACCTGAGCACTGTCAATTCTTATGGTACCATTGCAAAACAAATCAATATGTTATCTGCAGCTCAGCTTCGTGATTACGTAGCAGCGAATGATAAAGCTTATGACGATAATCCTGCACATACTTATTCTTCTTTACTAGGAAAAGCTAACACCAACTGGCAGGATGAAATCTTCCAGAATACCTTTACCACGGATAACAACATCAGCATTGCCGGAGCTTTCAAAAATGTGCCTTACCGTGTATCTGTTGGTTACCTTGATCAGCAAGGTTCTTTAATCACTGACAGGTTGAAACGTGCTTCAGGTGGTTTCCGTGTTTCGCCAAGTTTCTTTACCAACCATTTGAAAGTTGACTTAAACCTAAAAGGTACGTTAAGCAATTCTCATTTCGCCAATACAGATGCTGTACGTGCTGCTTTACAGTTTGACCCAACACAGGCTGTTCATGCCGACAACCAGTTTGGAAATTATTTTGAATGGATCACTGGTGATGTGCCTAATCCAAATGCGCCAAGAAACCCTGTAGCCCTTGTTGAATTAAAAAATAACGATGCCAAAGCTGACCGTTCATTCGGTAATGCACAGGTAGATTACTCCTTTCATTTCTTGCCAGAATTACATGCCAATGTTAACATAGGTTATGATATTGCAAAAGGACAAGGCTGGACAAGAGTTCCTGCTTTTGCGGCGCAGAGTGCTGCCACAAATGGTTCAATGACACATTTTTTAAGCAACCAAAACAATACTTTTGTGGAAGCTTATTTAAGTTATGCTAAAGACTTAAAAGGCATCAACAGTAATATTAATGCCACTGCAGGTTACGGTTATTACGATAATAATAAAAAAGATTATAATTTTGATACTTATAATGCAGCAGGAGATGTGCTAACCACGCCTAAATTTCCTTTCGGCATCGAGCAAAATAAATTGCTTTCTTACTATGGTCGTTTAAACTATACTTTAGCCAACAAATATATTCTTTCTGCCACCATGAGGGCAGATGCATCTTCCAAATTCTCTGAAGAGAATCGTTGGGGTTATTTCCCTTCTGCAGGTTTTACCTGGAGAGCAATAGGGGAAGACTTCCTTAAAAACAGCGAAGTTATCTCTGATTTGAAACTTCGTTTAAGTTACGGTTCAACAGGTAACAAAGATGGTATCGGCAATTACGATTACTTGTCTAAATACTACCTGAATTCAAATACAGGTCAATACCTGGTTGGTGGTTCTTACTATGACTACTATTCTCCAGCAGCTTATGATCCTGATTTGAAATGGGAAACTACCCAAACCTACAATGCAGGTATCGACTATGGCTTCTTTAAAGGAAGAGTATCAGGTAGTGTAGATGTGTACTACAAAAAAACCAAAGACTTATTGAGTACTATTGATATTCCGGTAGGGGTAAACTTTAGCAACAGGTTAACCACAAATGTTGGTAACATGGAAAATAAAGGTATCGAAGCCAGCGTAAATATTGGTGCCATTAAAGGTGAAAACCTTAACTGGGATTTCGGTTTCAATGTAGCTTACAACAAAAGAATGGTAACCAATTTAACGGTTAATTCAGACCCTAACTTCAAAGTTGATGCTGGAACCATTACTGGTGGAACTGGTATTAACATTAAATACAATACGCCTAACCAGATTCCTGGAACGTTCTTCGTTTATAAACAAGTTTATAATGCCGAAGGCAAACCTTTAGAAGGTGTATATGCTGACTTAAACAACGATGGCGTTATTAACACCAGCGATCAGTATTACTACAAGTCAGCAGAGCCTCAAGTTTTGTTCGGGTTCACTACTTCCCTTAACTATAAAAAATGGACGGTAAGTACAGTGTTAAGAGCAAGTTTAGGAAACTATGTATATGATAACATTTCTTCTAACTTTGGGGTAAGATCTAACATCTTAAGCCCGAGTGGTTTGGTTAACAATGCTAACCCTGATGTGTTATTCACTAATTTTTCCGGCAATCAATACTTGAGCGATTACTACGTTAAAAACGCTTCTTTCCTGAAAATGGATAACTTAAGTCTTGGCTTTAATGCGGGTAACATTTCTAAAACAGGTAAAGCCAACCTGCGTATCTCTGCAAACGTTCAGAATGTATTTGTCATCAGTGATTATAATGGTATAGATCCTGAAATAAGCAATGGTATTGATTACAGCATGTATCCTAGACCTAGAACATTTTCTGTAGGTGTAAACGTTGGATTTTAATTTTAAAGAATAGAATATGAAAAATTTACATAAGATATTAACATTATCCCTCATCTTATTGGTGTCAGTTGTTTCGTGCAAAAAGGACGATTTAAACCTGACACCCGTAAACGATAAAACCGCGGCTGATGTTTATGCAACGCCGGCAGGATATAAACAAGCATTGGTTAAACTATACGCAAGTTTTGGTCTAACAGGTGCGGGTGGTTCAAGTGCCAGTGACCTTGGTGGTCTTGATGCTGGTTTCTCTGATTTCCTCAGGTTATACTGGATGGCACAAGAACTAACTACTGATGAAGCCATCTGTTCATGGGGCGATGTTGGTGTTCCAGAATTGAATAATTCTTTATGGTCTACAGATAATGTATTCCTAAGAGGTTTATACTCAAGAAGCATGTACCAGATTACCGTGTCAAATGAGTTTCTTCGTGAAAGCACACCAGAAAAATTAGCAAGTCGTAATATCTCTGGAGCTGAGGCTGATCAAATCAATAAATACCGTGCTGAAGCCCGTTTCTTGCGTGCTTACCAATACTCAATTTTAATGGATGCTTTTGGAAATCCTCCTTTCGTAACCGAAGCAGACGCTATAGGTAAAGTAGCACCGAAACAAATTAAACGTGCAGATTTATTCAAATATGTAGAGTCAGAATTGAAAGCTATCGAAACAGAACTTCCTGCAGCACGTAGCAATGAATATGGAAGAGCTGATCAAGGTGCCGCATGGTCATTATTGGCTAGAATTTATTTAAATGCTGAAGTATACACCGGCACAGCACAATATAGCGAAGCCATCACTTATTCAGCTAAAGTGATCAATGCAGGTTATAGCCTAGCTCCACAATACAAAAACCTGTTCTTAACTGATAATAATGTAACAAGTAAGAATGAAATGATCTTAACCATCAACTACGATGGCGTAAAAGGGGAGAATTTTGGTGGAACCAGTTACCTGATCAATGCAGCCATAAATGGAGAGATGAATCCTGCTTCTTTTGGACTTCCTAACGGTGGTTGGGGTGGTAACAGAAGCAGAAGTAACCTGCCATTGGTATTCGGTGATTACAGCGGTGCTACAGATAAACGTGCCATGTTCTTTGGTACAAAATTAGCTACTGACGAAGTTGGTGTTTTTACTGATGGTTTAAGAATTACTAAATTCAAAAACGTAAGTTCAACAGGTGTTGCCTCCCCTTCAAATGGTGGCTCATTAGCCTCACTTGATTTCCCAATCTTTAGGTTGGCAGAGCAGTACTTAATCTATGGCGAAGCCGTAACCCGTGGTGGTAATGGTGGTAGTGCAGCGTTAGCCTTAACTTATTTCAATAACCTTCGTCAGCGTGCTTATGGCAATGCTAGTGGAAATGTTGCTTCCTTAAACGTAAACTTGTTTATCGACGAACGTGCCCGTGAACTTTACTGGGAAGGTTTCAGACGTACAGATTTAGTACGTTACAAAAGATTTACTTCAGGTTCTTATTTATGGCCGTTTAAAGGTGGTGTTAAAGCTGGTGTTGCTGTAGCAGAAACCAGAAATATCTTCCCTATTCCAACGGCTGATATGATTGCCAATACCAACCTTGTCCAAAACCCTGGGTATTAATATTATTATTTTGAAAATAGATATGAAATCATTCATCATAAAAACGGTAGCCTTGGGTCTAATGACGGCAGGTCTATGGTCTTGTAAAAAAGACGAAACTAAAATTATTGCTAACAATGGTACAGGTGGTGAATTAACCGCTTCTGTAAAAACCGTTGCCTTAGATAAATCAATGCTTGAAAAAGAAGTGGTTACCTTTAACTGGTCAGACGCAGCTTTCGGCTACCAGGCAGCAGTAAGCAATACTTTACAACTTGCTGTTAAAGGCGATAACTTTAAAACCATTAAAGAAGTAGCACTTCCAGCAAATATGTCAAGCCAAACTTTCAATGGTTTAGACTTAAACAATCTGTTATTAGGTTTAAACCTACCCTTTACAGAAGGTACTGACGTTGAACTAAGGATTAAATCAGCAATTTCAACTGCTGTAGCCCCGGTTTACAGCAATGTGGTTACCATCAATGCTAAACCTTTTCCATTAACGGCATGGGTTTATGTGCCTGGTGGTTACCAGGGATGGGTTCCTGAAACTGCTGATAGTCTGGTGTCTGTTACTGGCAACGGTATTTACACAGGTATCATCGGCTTTACTCCAGGTAATCTGACTTTCAAGATTACCACTGGTAAGAACTGGAATGTTGGTTATGGCGATGCTGGTGCTGGTAAATTAAGCTTAACTGGTGGTGATATTACAGCTCCTGCTGCAGGCGCCTACACACTGCTTGTAGATTTAAATGCAAATACCATTACTTTTACACCAGTTGTTTTTGGTATAGTTGGTGATGCAACACCGAAAGGATGGGATGTTGATACCGATATGACTTATGCAAATGGCGTATGGAAAGTAACTGCCGACTTAAAAGTTGGTGCTATGAAATTCAGAAAAGACCATGCCTGGGATGTAAATTATGGTGGCAGTGGCGGTAACGCTGTAGCTGGTGGTGCTGATATCAATATCACTACAGCTGGTAGTTATACCATCACTTTAAATACTACAACCCTTAAATACACACTAGTTAAGAATTAATATTTAATCAATCTACCCTGCAAAAATATATTTATGTTTTTGCAGGGTTTTTAATGCTCTGCTGTTCTAATTTTTATTCAACCTAT
>NZ_JAZQPU010000368.1:0-6301 GCF_045628745.1 Pedobacter sp. | reverse complement strand
CTTTGATATGGCTGACAAAGGGAAAAAGATAGTGATTAAGAGAGGAAGCAAACAAGCTTACGTTCTTACTCCGGTATCAACAGATGATTTATACTTTACGGCTGAGATGGTTGCAAGAATAAAAGAGTCACAGCAAGAGATTAAAGAAGGTAAAAGCATTGTTCTTAAATCAAAAGAAGAATTAGATGATTTTTTCGAGAGCCTGTAACGGATGTATTTTATCATATTCTCACTCAAGGCTCAAGAAGATCTCAAGGCCTTAAAAAAATCAGAACCACAAGCATACAAGAAGGCTCGGTTACTGATAGAGGAGTTGGCGTCTTGTTTATTCAATCAATGACGAAATAATAACCGTTGATATTCTTTCTGCAAGAGGCCATTATAATGACAAATAGCAGTTTTATGCAGTTAATAAAAAGAGTCTTATTGTATCTACCTCATGTTAAGGATTTATAATCATACCTTCAAAAAAAAATCCACTAACACAAAAGCATTAGTGGATTTATAATTTATATTGATTTTATTTCTCAATAAATCTCTGTCGATCTTAAAAATTATTACTCTTTGTTCAGGGCCAGCAACTCTTTCCTTGCTGAATAACCATAACGAACAGGATTTTTAATAATTTGCTTCATAGAAATTAACTTATAAACGTAAGCACCGGTTTCACGGTTAAGCTTCATTTTAAAATAATTGCTTTGATTTTGTCGGTCCATCTGTTTTCTCATGTGTCCATCGCCTACATTGTAAGCGGCTGCAACCAGTGCCCAGTTTCCGAAAATGCCGTGTAATTCTTTGATGTATTTACAGGCTGCGATGGTAGACTTGCGTAAGTTGTTACGTTCGTCAACTTTGTCATTTACTTTTAAGCCATAACTGCGTGCCGTGCCTGGCATAAACTGCCAAAATCCAGCGGCGCCTTTTGGCGATTCTCCACCCTGCAAACCAGATTCTACAAGTGGCATGTATTTAAAATCTTCAGGTATGCCGTAAGATTTCAAAATTGGCTCTATGATAGGGAACCATTCTGCCGCTTTTCTGTGCAAGCGATGGGTTTGAACTCTTGCATAAGAAAAGGTGTTGAGTGCCTTTATCATCTTCGCTGCCGCCTTTTTATCGCCTTGTGGCAGCGTCACTTTTGCAAAATTCATCAGCACCTTTTTTGTTTTCGGTGCCTCTACTTTAACTACCTTAATTGCTTGAGGTACTTCCTCTATTTGAGGGCTTTTAACGGGTGTTCTATTTACTACTTTTACTACACTTTTTTCTGCTGGGGGCAGTTGGTAAGCAAACACTGTTGCCACAATCAATAAGGTTAAAATTACCGACCATGTTACTACGTGTTTCTTTATCATTTTCCTCCTTTTTTAGGTTAAACAATTAAAACGCCTGCAAACATACGTTATATTTATCTAATTATCAAGCTATTACAAAAACACCCCTCAAAATCAAGGTTTAAACATACCTCAGCGCCGATTTTAATTTATTGCAAAGCCCTTCATTTATCGATTTAAGATTCCACTAATTTTTGCTAAATTTGCTGCCCGCATATTTATGTGGTTAACAGTTTATCATGATTAAAAATAATAACAGGAACAGTCGGGATGACAAGTCCAAACCGGGCAACAGAAGCACTACTGGCAGAAGCAGAAGTGAATCAGAAAGTACTTACAAGGGCAAAAGCAAGTTTGGCGAAAAGGACGATAAGGAAAAACCTAAAACTGGCTACCAGGGCAAAAGTACAGGTCCAAGAGACTTCAAACCAAGAGAAGGCAGAGATGGCGACTCAAGAGGTTACCAGGGTAAAAGCACTGGCTCAAGAGACTTTAAACCAAGAGAAAGCAGAGACGGAGATTCTAGAGGTTACCAGGGTAAAAGTTCTGGACCTAGAGATTTCAAACCTAGAACACCTAGAGACGGCGACAGCGCGGCTCCAAAAACAAGAGGTTATATCAAGAAAGATAATTTTGCTGCAGGTGCTGAAAAGCCTTTCAGGAAATTCGATGATAAAAAGAGCTCCAGCTCTAGAAGTACTGACAGCAGACCTTTCAGAAAAAGAGAGGATGATGGCAACAGACCGGTATTTAAATCGCAAGGTGATAAAAATACGGTTATGCGGACCAGAAAACCTGCTGAACCTAAAGAAGACGATGGACTGATTCGTTTAAACCGCTACATTGCCAATTCAGGAATATGCTCCCGTCGTAAAGCGGATGAGTTAATTTCGGCTGGTGTAGTGAGTGTAAACAATTTGGTTGTTACTGAATTAGGACATAAAGTAGATCCTGCAAAAGACAACGTGCGCTATAATGGTGAGTTGTTGAAACGCGAAAAAAGAGTATATGTGTTGTTAAACAAACCTAAAGATTACATCACCACAACTGATGATCCTCAGGAAAGACGCACAGTAATGCAATTGGTAGAAAAAGCAAGCAGGGAACGTATTTATCCTGTAGGCCGTTTAGACAGAAACACAACTGGTTTATTATTGATGACCAACGATGGTGACCTTGCTGATAAACTTTCTCACCCTAAAAACGGTATCACCAAAATTTACCAGGTAGAATTAAACAATAGCTTAAGCCAGGGCGATTTAAACAAAATTCAATTCGGTTTAGAATTAGAAGATGGTTTGATCAAGCCAGACAGCGTTTCTTATGTTGCCGGTGGTAGCAAAAAAGAAATCGGTATCCAGATTCACAGTGGAAAAAACAGAATTGTGCGCAGGATTTTTGAACACCTGGGTTACGAAGTTGTTAAACTTGACCGTGTGGTTTATGGTAACCTGACTAAAAAAGATCTTCCTCGTGGAAGATGGCGTTACCTTGAAGAGCATGAGTTGATCCAAATCAAACATCTGATTAGATAATTAAAAACATGAATATGTATAAGATCCTCTCCCTGTTACCCGTATTGCTTGTTTGTTTGGGCGCGCAAGCACAGCAAACAGACTATAATTTACTCATTGGTACTTATACCAATACTGGGAAAAGTGAGGGGATCTATACTTATAACTTCAACACTGCTACTGGGGATACACAATTGAAAAGTGTAACCAAGAACGTCAATAACCCTAGTTACCTGGCGCTTTCTCCTGATCAGCAATTTGTATACAGCGTTAACGAAACCGGAAAAGAAAGTGCCGTAAGTGCTTTTAATTTCAATGCCGCTAATGGTGAGCTGAAATTCATTAACCAGCAAAACAGTCAGGGTGCTGATCCTTGTTACCTCACCGCTGATGATAAATACGTAATCGTAGCCAACTATTCTGGTGGCAGTCTTGCTGTTTTCGGCAGAAACGATGATGGTTCGCTTAGCGAGGCTAAACAAGTTATTCAACATACCGGCAAAAGTATCGATCCTAAAAAAAGACAGGAAAGTGCACATGTGCACATGGTGCAGTTTACACCCGACAAGAAATTCTTAATCTGCAACGACCTTGGTGAAGACATGGTTTATATTTACAAATATAACCCGCTTGCCAAAAGACAGATCCTGAGCCTTAAAACCGTTTATAAGGCCCCGGCAGGCAGCGGACCAAGACACCTAACGTTCAGTCCAAATGGTAGATTTGCTTACCTTACGCATGAGTTTAACGGCAGTATCACAGCTTTTAGTTACACCAATGGCACCTTAAACCGCCTGCAGGCAATAGGCACTACAGAAAAAGGCTTTACCGGCAGCGTAGATGCTGCAGATATCCATGTTTCTGCTGATGGTAAATTTTTATACCAAAGCAACCGTGGCGATGCCAATACCATTTCTGTGTTCTCTATCTTCCCAACAGGAAAACTTGCCTTTGTATCCAGAGTGAGTTCTTTGGGTAAAGGACCAAGAAATTTCACCATAGACCCTTCTGGTCGCTTTTTATTGGTGGGTCATCAAAACAGCCATCAGGTTGTTATTTTTAACAGAAACACCACCACCGGCGCTTTGACCGATTCTGGTAAAAGAATTGAAGTAGGCGCTCCTGTGTGTTTATTGTTTGCCAAAGGCAACTAGCTAATTCTAGCCACTAATCCCCTTCCTTCTAAATTTCTTCAACCTTTACAATAAATGTAATGGCATAGGTAATTGTTTATACACCTATTAGACACCTATCTATTCAATAAGCCTTGGCAGGGCATTGAGATAGCCTTCGTAGGGCTATGAGATATACCTACGCCCTACGAAGGCCCTACAAAGGCCCTATGAACGCCCTCTAAACTAATATTTCTCAGATAGGTAATTATAAGTTTATAAATTGCTGGAATGAGCATCAATAAAAAACAAAAGCCACAACATTAAAAAATGCTGCGGCTTTTAAATATGGCAATCGGTAAACCCCTAAGAAGTTAATACCTTTTGATTTTCAATAATGCTTTCATAATAATCGATATACATAGGCAGCACTCGTTTTAAATCAAAGTCTTGAGCTCTTTTTAAAGCGTTTTCTTTAAACTGCTGCAATACATCGTCATTTTCAAGGATGGCAATTGATTTATTGGCCATGTCTTCAACATCGCCAACATTGCTCATGTAGCCGCAATAGCCATCAATGTTAAGCTCTGGTAAACCACCAGAATTGGAGGATATTACCGGTACTTTACAAGCCATGGCTTCTAAAGCTGCCAGGCCAAAACTCTCAGACTCTGAAGGCATCAAGAATAAATCAGACACCGATAAAATCTCTTCTACGGCATCTTGTTTACCTAAAAAGCGCACATGTTCTACAATCCCCAGGTCTCTGCACAATTGCTCATCATAAGCACGCTCAGGTCCATCGCCAACCATCAATAACTTTGAAGGCACCTTTTGTAAAATCTTTTGGAACATCGCAATGACATCCATTGTTCTTTTAACTTTCCTGAAGTTGGAAGTATGGATCAGGATGCGCTCATTATTGGGTGCTATCGCTTTTTTAAAATGGTCTTTTGGCTGCAGGCTAAACCGCTGGAAATCTATAAAGTTAGGAATCACCTTAATTTCCCTGGTGATGTCAAAATGTTTCAGGGTATCATCTTTCAGACTTTGCGAAACGGTAGTAATACCGTCAGACCTATTAATGGAGAAAGTAACGACCGGTTTATAGGTTGGATCTTTGCCGACAAGGGTAATATCTGTACCGTGTAAAGTAGTGACAAAGGGAATATGGATGCCATAAGTAGCTAATATTTGCTTGGCCATATAGGCTGCAGAAGCATGAGGGATGGCATAATGAACGTGCAGGATATCGAGTTTCTCAAACCTGACTACATCTACCAACTTGCTTGCCAGTGCAGATTCGTAGGGTGCATAATCAAACAAAGGATAATCACGCACGGAAACTTCATGGTAGAATAAATTTGAAGAGAAGAAGTCTAAACGCGCAGGTTGACTATAAGTAATAAAGTGAACCTGGTGACCTTCGTCAGCAAGTGCTTTACCTAATTCTGTAGCCACTACACCACTTCCTCCAAATGTTGGGTAACAAACTATACCTATCTTCATTCGAATAAATTATTGTTTTTTGTTGTGCTCATAGCAGCACCAGCTTAACCTATTCAAAGAATAGCTCTTTAAATAATGTTGCAAATTAGCACACTTCTATTGAGCTTTGTGTTACACAATTGCAATTATTTTGTGAATTCTACTTTTGCTTCATTTCTTCCTGTATCACCAGGAACATTTCATTAGGTCTTTGAGTGCCAATAAAATACTCCAAACCATCGCGGTCCGTGAGTACAATGGCATCCTTGCCAGAAGCGTAAAAGCGGATGCTGCCCTTTCTATGGAGGTTATAAACTGGGTTATTAAGGATAAAGTTGTTGTATTTGTCTTTGCGCACCTTCACAATGCTGTTTAGGTCGATCTTCACTTTCTTGGCAGTCCAAAGTCCATCAATAATGATACTTTTATTATAGATGACGGTTTTATACTGAATCATAAACATCAGGATGATGGAGATGCCGATGATGCCAAAACCTACAATCAGGTATAGATCCTGGGTATTGTCGCGATCGCGCTCATAAACATAAGCTGCAAAACAAAAAGCAGCAATGACCATACGGATCACAATGCGGATGTAATCCCTGCCGATATATTGTTTTTCCAGGTATGCGTAATGGTTTACCATTTATGTAAGATCAGTTGTTGCAGATTTAAGTTCGAATATAGTTACTTTTTTGGTAGTAGAACTTACTTTATATCTATTGTCGGTCCGCATACCAGCAATCCAAACGATTTCTCCATCACCATTCACCAACAGCGGCACCTGCAATTTGAGTGGGCGTGGTACTTTTTGGTCTATAAAAAAATCGCTCAGTTTCTTAAACACTTTCAT
>NZ_JAZQPU010000367.1:0-2559 GCF_045628745.1 Pedobacter sp. | reverse complement strand
AGAAACGACCGTTTTGTGAACGAAGAATGGCCAGTCAATGCAATTGCCCAGCCTCAAGTACCTTTAGATATACAATATCCTTTGGTTCTATTGGTTGAAGACAATCCAGAATTACAGCGTTTTCTTTCCCTTAAACTGGAGGGTTTATACCGCATTGCAAGCGCAGCAGATGGCGCGGAAGGATGGAATGCAGCAACTGACCTGTTGCCCGACCTGATCATTAGTGACCTCATGATGCCAAATATGGATGGTATACAAATGTTAGACTTATTGAAGAATGACATTCGTACAAGTCATATCCCTGTGGTACTGCTCACGGCTAAGGCATCTGTTGAAAGTAAGATTGAAGGAATGAAATATGGCGCCGACGGCTACATGACAAAGCCCTTTCATACCGAATACCTGCTGGCTTTAATTGAAAACCTGATTAACTCCAGAAAGAAGCTGTTTGAAAAGTTAGCCACTGGTCAGCCACAGAAAGTCCTGCTGTTGGAACCTGGTGAAATTGTCATTACCTCCAGGGATGAGACGTTTTTAAAAGAAACCATCAGCATTGTAGAGCAAGGTATGGCCGATCCGAAATTTAACATTGAAGAAGTTGCTGTCGCCATAGGCATGGGGCGCACTACATTCTATAAAAAGCTAAAAAGTCTGACTACCTTAAGTCCTGTTGAACTTGTGAGGGACATCCGTTTGAAACGTACCATACAGCTTCTTGACGCTGGCAATCATACCTTATCAGAAATCGCTTTCCTGGTAGGCTTTAACAGTCTTTCTTATTTTAGCACCTGCTTTAAAGAAAAATATAAACTTTCTCCTTCTGAATATCTCAAGAAAACACGCAAGGAGCGTAAACTGGAAAACCCCCTCTAAATGCTGCTTTTAGCTATTTAACCAAATATTTAAAGCTTTTAGTCAATTTTTGAAAAAGCAAACAAACTCTCCGGGATATATTTGAATTAATTAACCAAATATAAAATCCTGGTTTGAGCGAGTCCTGCTGCTGGCGTTGCACTGAATTTTATTATACGATGTGTATAGGAATCAAATTCAATGTTCTCTATAGAGCAACAGTTAAGGACAACGACCTGGAAAATTAGATCAATAACCAGATCAAATATGTCTGATAAAATAAACAAAGTTTTGAAGAATTCAATTTTGAAACAGTGTAGAAAGACTATGCTTGTTGCGGCACTGTTATGTCCATTTTTGGTGAGCGCCCAAATTAACCGCCAGGCATTGGTTCAGCGGCATGTGGTCAAAGTTAATACACTTGATCCTTTAGCTTCACTTTCTGTTGGAAACGGAAAGTTTGCCTTTACCGTAGATGTAACAGGATTGCAGACTTTCCCAGAAGCCTATAATAAGGGTGTGCCATTGGGTACACAGTCAGAATGGGGTTGGGATACTTTTAAGGATACTTCGAATTACAAAATTGAAGAGTCATACCGTTATGAACAACAGTTTGGCCGTAAAATACCTTATACTGTACAGTTAAATACAAATGAGCGCAGTAAGGGTGCAACTAACTGGTACCGTCAAAATGTACACCGCCTGCAATTGGGCAATATTGGTCTGGAGCTGAAAACTTCAAAGGGTGTTCTGGCCAAAAAAGAGGATATTAAACAAATCAAACAGCAACTTGATCCATGGACAGGTATCATTACCAGCTCTTTTACTTTTGAAGGGACGCTGGTTGAAGTAATCACAGTGGGCCATCAGCAAACTGACCTTGTTTCAGTAAAGGTAAAATCAGCTTTAATCGCTCAGGGTAGATTGAAAATAAGATTGCGCTTTCCTTATCCTACAGGTGCATGGGCAGATAATGGGGACAATTGGATTGATGCGAATAAACATCAGACGGAATTAGTAAGTAAAGGACGTAAAAAGGCAGTCATTAAACACCAACTCGATTCTGCTGCTTATTTTACTTCCTTAGCCTGGGAGCAGGGAGCAGAAATTAAACGACAGTCTGAGCACTATTTCGTCCTTAGTCCTGACCGTCAATCTGATACCTTTACTTTAAGCACCCTATTTAGCGAAGTAGAAAGTAAAACTGCATTGCCATTGTTTGCCGAAGTGCAACAGAACAGCATGCAGCAATGGAAAGCATTTTGGCAAAGTGGCGGAGCTGTAGACTTTAGCGGAAGTACAGATCCGAGGGCCAATGAGCTCGAACGCCGGGTTATCTTATCACAATACCTTACCAAAGTGCAATGTGCAGGCGCTTACCCTCCTCAGGAAACGGGTCTAACTTATAACAGCTGGTTTGGTAAACCACACTTAGAGATGCACTGGTGGCATTCCTTTCATTTTGCCACTTGGGGAAGGCCAGAAATCCTTGCCAAAAGCACTGCCTATTATTTTAAAGTGAAGGGCAAAGCAAAAGAATTAGCTACGCGTCAGGGTTTTGAAGGCGTGCGGTGGCAAAAGATGACTGACCATAATGGCAATGAGAGTCCTTCATCAGTGGGTGCCATGCTGATCTGGCAACAGCCACACCTGATCACTTTTGCAGAATTGTTATATCGCGCTCACCCTGTTAAAGATACACTGGAG
>NZ_JAZQPU010000366.1:0-8012 GCF_045628745.1 Pedobacter sp. | reverse complement strand
ATTGTTAATAACCGAAGATCTGCTCCACTGTCAATGTTTTAACGGCACCAAATTTTTGCATATCTTCCAGTTTCACTTTATTTTCAGAACCCACTATGCAGTAGGAATAAGGTTTACCTGAAACATGCTGTTGGTGAAAATCTTTAATTGCCGCAAAATCTAACCCTTTTAAACTACTGTAAGTGTCAATTCTTGAATCATGGTCAATACCAAGTTTCTGTTCAGCAAAATAGGCGTTAATGATATCGTGTTTAGTGATACGGCCAATTTCGATCGCATTGATAGAATTGCTTTTAGCACCTTCAAAAGACTTGTCAAACTGAGGTAAGTCCGTTAACAGCTCATTCATGCCATTCACTGCGTCAGTCATTTTATCTGCCTGGCTACCAATATAGGACATCATGGTAAATTCTTTATCCTTACGGTCAGGGGCAAAATAGTTGGCCCAGGTAGAGTAAGCTAAAGCTTTAGACTCTCTTAAAGTCTGGAAAACAACAGAGCCCATGCCCCCACCAAAATAGCTGTTAAACAAATTAACATTGGCAGCCATTGCAGGGTTATAGACTCCGTCATTGCGTACCCATCTAATTTCCGACTGCACCATGTCGTAATCGGCAAAAAGCACCTGGTTAGTCTCATTTTTTATATATTTAAATACAGTAGCAGGTGCAGCAGTTGTAAAAGCTGTAGGCAAAAGATGAATTTTTGCAAGTTCAGCAGTAAAATCTGCAACTGGCTTCGGGCCATAATACGTTACAGAATGTGCATAATTGTTGATGTTGTGCAAAATATACATCAACTCTTTAGAAGTCATTTTTTTAACCTCCTCATTCGACAATACATTATTAGTGGGGTTAAGGTCACCATATTGTGCATAAGCTACCAATCCGTTTAAAATTGCCCCTTTATTGAGCTTGGTATTCTGGCGACCTTTTAGGATAGTGCTTTTAAGTTCTGTTAAAGCCTCTTCATTAGCTTTGCAATTGGTGAAAACATGCTCCACTAATTTAACCGCTTTATCAAAGTTTTCCTGCAGACCAGAAATATTGATGGTCACCAACTCATTGCTCACCCTCATGTTGTAGGAGCAGGCAATGTTATAGAACTGCTTGCTGATTTCCTCGGCAGAATATTTATCAGTGCTCAGGAAGTTAAGGTATTGAGCAGCATAAGGAAGCAATTTGTAATTGTTAGCACCCATGTCAAAACGGTAGCTCATCTCAAAGATGCTGTTTTCTTTATTTTGTACCGTTACCACATCTGCGATACCCAGTTTACCAAAATTAAGGTCTTTCTTATAGTCCATAAATTGTGGTGCAATAGGCTTTACCCCACCTCCTATAAGGTTTTTAGTAAAGTCAGAGCTGAGGTTTGCATTTGGGTTGATAGGCGTAATTAAAGGTTTATCTACCTTCAGGCTGTTTTTATCAACCCCTTTATGTTTGTAACCTACTACGTAATTGTCGACAAAGAATTTTTGTGCAAAGTCAATCACCTGTTGTTTGGTAATTCTTGCCATGGCATCATTACGGTTTAACATTTGATCCCATTTGTTACCGCGGTTTAAAATAAACTCATTGGTAATGGTTTCCACACGGTAATCATTGTTGTCAAATTGCTTTAAAAGGCTTAATTTGTTATTAGCCACCGTTGCGCTGATCAAAGATTCATCAAATGCACCTTTTTTAAGCAGGTCAATTTGTTGCAGCAACAAGTTTTTAGCTTCCTCTAAAGTTTGTCCTTCTTTAGGTTTTGCCTCAAAATACACAATGCCATAATCTTTCATCTGCTGAATTCCAGAATTAGCATTCAGCACTTTTTGCTGTTTATTTAAATTGATGTCCAATAAACCTGCTTTGCCATTTGAGAGAATACTGGTTATCAAATCCAGCATTAAGCTTTCTTTGGTGTTTTCGGCAAAGCCACGATAAATAAGTTGCACACTTTCTGCACTTGGACCATACACCTCTACTGTTTGTATTTTGGTTAGCGGTTTTTCTGGTGCGGGGTTGTATAATTCAAGGGGCTTAGGCTGCATAAAAGCAAAACTTGTAGCCACTTTCTTAATCATTTCATCAGCATTAAAATCGCCCGATAACACCAGAGCCATATTATTAGGCACATAATATTTGTTGTAATATTTACGAATTTCAACTAGTGAAGGGTTTTTTAAATGCTCTATGGTACCGATGGTAGATTGTTGTCCGTAGTTATGAACGGGAAAAAGCAGGCGAGATATAGCCTCATTAATTTTGCGGTCATCGTTATCCAAAGTCCGGTTTTTCTCCTCATACACTGCTTCCAGTTCCGTGTGGAAAATTCTAAATACCGGATTGCGGAAACGTTCAGCCTGCAAGGCTAAAAACTTATCTACAGCATTACTCGGGAAATCTTCATTATAAACCGTTTCTTCGTACCAGGTATGTGCATTTGTCGACTGACCGCCCATAGCCTGCATCATTTTATCATACTCATTGGCGATAGAGATTTGAGAAGCTTCGCCAGAAGTTTTATCGATCTGTGCATAGATTTCTTTACGCTTTGCAGGATCTGTAGTTTTATTGTATTGCTCATAAAGAGCCTCAATTTTATCCAATAAAGGCTTTTCTAATTGATAATTGGTGGTGCCAAATTTATCCGTACCTTTAAAAAGCATGTGTTCCAGGTAATGCGCCAGACCGGTGCTATTTCTAGGATCTGTATTACTTCCTGCACGAACGGCCATGCGGTACTCAATGTTAGGCTCTTTTTTGTTCTCTGAAAGGATAACCGTAAGGCCATTTTTCAAGGTGAAAAACCTTGATTTTGAAGGGTCGTTGCTCACGTACTTGTAAGTGTATTCACCAGATTTTGCTGTTTTCCATTCATAGCCAGTTTGAGCCATCAAGGTATGTCCGGACATTAAAAAGCCGGCAATGAGCCATAATTTGTGTTTCATAAATGATATAGTTTTTCTTGAAAATAGTTTGTGGTGTAAAGATCATCCCAGGTTCTACATTAACGAAAGAGCGTAACAGCGAAAAATGATACGTAAATATAATAGGAATTGACATCATTCATTACAATTCCGACTAATTCTATGTAAATCTTGTATTTTTGTTTTTTACAATGAAAACCATCAACAGCATTATGCTTAGAAAAAACTAAAGCAGCTGTGCTGCTGATCAGTTCATAGCCAAAAAAGTATACAGCATAAAATATAAATATCTACATGAAGAAACAGCAAACAAGACCTAATATATTAATAGTCAACGATGATGGAATTACCGCTCCCGGTATAAAAAGCCTCATTGAAGTGATGCAGCAAATTGGCAATGTGGTTGTGGTAGCACCCGATGGACCACAATCTGGAATGGGACATGCCATAACCATTGGCAAGCCCTTGCGTTTCGACAGGGTACATTTATACGAAGGTGTAGAGATGTATAAATGCTCTGGCACACCTGTAGACTGTGTGAAATTAGCGGTCAACAAAATCTTTAAAGGTAAAAAGCCAGACTTGTGTGTATCAGGTATCAACCACGGACTCAACAACTCTATCAATGTCATTTATTCAGGTACCATGTCTGCAGCGGTAGAAGGTGCCATTGAAGCCATTCCATCCATAGGTTTCTCTTTAGATGATTTTACACAGGAAGCAGATTTTGAACCCTGCAAAAAGTTTATCCACAGCATTGCTTTACAGGTGTTGGAAAATGGCTTACCCGCAGCAACACTGTTAAACGTCAACTTCCCTAAAGGAGAAAACATTAAAGGAATTAAGGTTTGTCGCCAGGCGAATGCCAAATGGGCAGAAGAATTTGATGAGCGTCAGGATCCGCACAACAGACCCTATTACTGGTTAACGGGTGTATTCCAGAATAACGATAAAGGCGAGGATACCGATGTTTGGGCCTTAGACCATGGCTATTGCTCGGTGGTGCCTGTGCAATTTGATTTAACGGCACACCATGCTATACCGGTTTTAAATTCATGGACTTTCGATGTTAAAGAAGATTAAAGATACCATTTGGGCCGGTTTCGGCATTGGCATGCTGGTGCCGGGTGTTTTGGTGGGTATTACCTGGTTCATTATGCACCAGGTATCTTTTCTGGCCAAGGCAGATCTTTTGTTAATTGGCTGTATCGGCATCAATGCGATACTGTTGAAATACTTTTTCAAACAGAATAAAGAAAATACAGGTAGGGGTGTGCTGAGTGCCACCTTTATTTGGGCCTTTGCTTTTTTTATGTATAAAATTCGACAATAATGCGCTACTATTTAGTTGCTGGAGAAGCATCGGGAGATTTACATGGTGCCAACTTAATGCGCGCCCTGAAGAAGAATGATGCTGCGGCAGAATTCAGGTTTTTTGGTGGCGATAAGATGCTGGCCGAGGGTGGTACGCTGGTGAAACACTATGCAGACATGGCCTATATGGGTTTTGCTGAAGTGGTGCTCAACCTGCGCACCATTTTAAGGAATATGAAAAGCTGCAAAGAAGATATTTTGCAGCATCAGCCAGATGCCCTGATCCTGATCGATTTCCCAGGTTTCAACCTTAAAATAGCCGAATTTGCGAAGAAAAAAGGCATTAAGGTGTATTATTACATCTCCCCTAAAGTATGGGCATGGAACCAGAAAAGGGTATTGAAAATAAAAAAGGTAGTCGATCAGCTTTTTTGTATCTTACCTTTCGAGGTTGATTTTTATAAAAGCTGGGGCATGGATGTAGATTATGTCGGCAATCCTTTGCTCGATGAGATTTCCAAATTTGAGCCCAATGCACAGTTTTTACAGCAGCACCACATCGCAGACCGACCGGTAATTGCACTTTTACCCGGCAGCAGGGTGCAGGAAATTGAACGTTTGTTACCTGTGATGCTGAGCCTCACTGCGCAATTACCCGACTATAATTTTGTGGTGGCCGCAGCGCCTGCTTTTGACAGCGCTTATTACCAGCAGTTTATTGGTGATAAAAAAGTAACTTTAGTCTTTAACCAGACTTACGACCTGCTGCATATTGCCAAAGCAGCTATTGTGGCTTCCGGTACGGCAACTTTAGAAACCGCCCTGTTTAAAGTACCACAGGTAGTAGTGTATAAAGGCAGTGCCATTTCTATAGCCATTGCCAGGATGGTGATCAATATCCGTTTCATCTCTTTGGTTAACCTCATTATGGATAGAAAGGTAGTAGAGGAGCTCATTCAGCAAGATTGCAACCAGGCAAAAGTATACAGTGAAATCACGCCCCTGTTAAAAGGCGAAAAAAGAGTAAGCCAATTGAATGATTATGAAGAGTTGGCCATAAAAATGGGACAGCCCGGTGCATCAGACAGAACGGCAAAACTCATTCTACAAGCTCTTCAAAAAGGATAAGTTACCTGTCAATAAAGGATCACTAACCCATTGCTTACCTATCACTAACCAATCAGTAACCCTTACACTATATTTAGTACGGAGCTGCTACCGGCTTTCTTTCGGAATTCCGGTAGCAAACCGGTAGGAAGTCGCTAGCAGCTCCCTACTTTCCGCCTATAAAAGGTTAGTGATGAGTTAGTGAAAGGTAGGGGAATTATTAGTTTTGGTATAGCTGCAGTATAGGGATTGTTAACCCTGTTGCCATTGAGTTATCCACATTTATGTGGGTAAAGTGTGAGGATTGTTAAGAAGCGTTTTTGTGGTTTTTTACCTACTGATAGTCAGTTTGTTAAAGATGTTATTATTCCTTTCGAAGCCTTTTTTTTGCACAGCTATCCCCAGCTATTGAACAAGTTGTTAACAGTGTTTCTGGTGTTATTGTTGATTAAACAACAGGTTATCCACATATCTATTCACAGTGTTGGAATCAATGTTGGTTTAAGCCAAATCAAATGTATTTCAAAGCAGCACCTTCATCGATTTCACACCTTGAGCTCATATGTTAAATTAATAACAATTTATGGTTATCCTGTGGTGCATTGTTGTTCCCATGGCAAACTTGTTGTTACCTTTAATACAACAAACTAACGATGACCTTTAACCGCGCCACTGCCATCAAAGAAATAGAACAGCCACAAAAATGGGATGTGCTCATTATTGGGGGTGGTGCCACAGGATTGGGCATTGCTGTGGATGCCGCCACCAGGGGCTACCGCACCTTATTGCTGGAGCAAAGCGATCTTGCCAAAGGAACGTCCAGCAGGAGCACCAAACTAGTGCATGGTGGGGTGAGGTATCTTGCACAGGGAAATATAGCCCTGGTTTACGAAGCTTTACATGAGCGAGGTTTGTTATTGAAAAATGCACCACACCTGGTACACGATCAGCAGTTTATTATCCCATGTTTTCGCTGGACCACTAAACTGCTCTACCTTTTGGGCTTAAAGTTTTACGATCTGCTGGCAGGAAACAGTGGCTTTAAAAAGTCGGTGTCATTATCGGCAGCCCAAGTAGCAACGGCTATTCCTGGTCTTGCTACGGATAATTTGATGGGTGGAATCAGTTATAGCGATGGGCAGTTTGATGATGCACGACTGGCGATTAACCTGGCGCAAACGGCAGCGCATTACGGTGGGGTCATATTGAATTACATGCAAGTGAGGAGCCTCACCAAAAGCAGCAATGGTTTGGTAGATGGCGTAGCTGCGGAGGATATGGAAACCGGGAAATCTTACCTGCTGAAGGCAAAAACCGTTATCAATGCTACGGGTGTATTTGTAGATGAGATTTTAAAAATGGACCAGCCCCAGGGAAAACCATTAGTACGGCCTAGTCAGGGGGCACACCTCGTGCTTGATATTTCTTTTTTGCAAGGCGATGCCGCGCTGATGATCCCTAAAACCAAGGATGGCCGCGTTTTATTTGCGGTGCCCTGGTATGGCAAATTGCTGGTAGGC
Source organism: Pedobacter sp. (assembly GCF_045628745.1). Lineage (GTDB taxonomy): Bacteria > Bacteroidota > Bacteroidia > Sphingobacteriales > Sphingobacteriaceae > Pedobacter. The sequence goes on along the minus strand of NZ_JAZQPU010000366.1, from coordinate 1,154 downwards.
ACCACCGACACCCCCTTAAATGAGCATAGCCTTGAACCTGTTCCGCTGGCCACAGAAATTGATTTTATTTTGAACACAGCAGGGCAGTACCTTCGGAAAAAACCTGTGAAGAGCGATATTCTAAGTGCTTTTGCCGGATTACGTCCACTTGCTGCCCCGGGCAAAAGTACCCATCACACCAAAGAAATTTCCCGGAGCCATAAGTTGATTGTGAGTGATTCTGGTTTGATTACCATCACTGGAGGAAAATGGACTACCTATAGAAAAATGGCACAAGATACGATTGACAGGGCCATAGACTTAGGGAAACTGGCCATGGTGAAATGTATAACCGACCAGGTGAAGATTTTTGGTGCCGATGGTGCAGAAGTGCTGAAGCTCAGAAATTTCATCAAGACAGATCCTGATTTTGGGGAGCAGCTTCATCCCGCTGCATCCATGACAAAAGGAGAGGTGATTTATATGATCAGGCATGAAATGGCTAGAACGGTGGAGGATGTTTTGGCGCGCCGCAACAGGACGTTATTTTTAAATGCTGCGGTAGCGGGGGAGTTGGCACCTGCGGTGGCTTCAATTTTAGCCAAGGAACTAAACCATGATGAAGAATGGCTTGCTGAACAGTTAGCTGAATTTAATAGGCTTGTGCAACAGTATTTGTTGAGATGTGATGAACAATAAATTTACAATATATATCAATGAAAAAAACGCTTTATTTAGCCTGTGGGTTAGCTTTAATGAGTCTATTTGGCTGTAAAAGCAGCAAGCAGGTTAACGTATCTACAAAAGCTGAATTCCCTCAATTTAGTGCAGAAGCCCATCGTGGTGGTCGTGGCTTAATGCCTGAAAACACCATCATGGCCATGATAGACGCCATAGACCGTGGGGTAACGACCTTAGAAATGGATGCTCAAATTACTTTAGATAAAGAAGTGGTTATTGCCCATGACCCCTGGTTAAATCCACTGTTTGTAAAAAGCCCCGAAGGTAAAGAGCTTGCAAAGAAAGATCAGGAGCAGTATATTATTTACAAAATGAAATACGATGACCTGCGTAACTATGATGTGGGTTCTAAATTTTATGCTGCTTTTCCACAGCAGAAAAAAGTGAAGGCTTCTATTCCACGCCTGGCAGATTTAATTGATTCGGTACAAACT
>NZ_JAZQPU010000365.1:0-1602 GCF_045628745.1 Pedobacter sp. | reverse complement strand
GAGATACCCATTGGGAGCCAGGGTGGCCGGAGTTAGGGTAGACCGAAGGGACAAAGAAACTCCTTATAATAGGAATCTTCGCTGAACTGTGAGACTGGGTGTCTTTGTCTTGTCTTGTGATTTTAGGTGAGGTTTAGGTCCAGTTGTGCCCCCAAGTGGGCTAACTTACAAATGTAATATACTCTCGCGCCATTCGCAGAACTTTAGGGGACAACAAAGAGCCTTTCCGTGCCACTGGCGCAGCTCTAAGAGCCTCTATGCAGACCGCTGGCATCACTTGCATGGCCCTAAGAGTCTTCCAAAGATCTCTTACGCCAAAACCGTGACCCTGAACAGCGTTAATAACAGTCAGTCATTAGCAAGTCGGACGACATATGACTGATGGATATCATGTATTTCAAGCTCCTAATTGATGGACTTTGGACTGTCATAGTTTGATGGCCAGATTGACTAATTGACTTTTGGTGGACTTTGGTACTAAGAATAGCATCAAAATAACCGGATTTGAGGTAATCATGGATAGCAATTCAGGGTTAAGGTTTTTAATTTACTCAACACTGGTAGGGTTTCAATATAGGTGATCTTTTTGAAACAATGGAAGAAATAGCAGAGATCATCTTCAGTTATGTAGCTGGAACATCCTAAAATAAAGATGGTGATATTGTTTGGGCCAGAGAACTGGTTCATTAGCTATGAAGCACTATAGTAGCTGATGATTAGGGCATTACGCATAACAAATATACTTGGAGCTATATTACCTCATACCACCATCATTCTATTCTTTTGCTGCTGCAATTGTTATTATCAATTGTCTTTATTGCTATCCTTCTCATTATCACTACCAATAATGTATAGCACCAGTCACTCTAATAACCACACTCTACACCCTTCACTCAAGCATTGCTCTTGGATAAACCTGTTTATTAATCAGCTATAGTCCTAGGATAAAGGTTATCTTTTATCTGAACACAAACTTACTGTCATACTATGCATTTTCATCCTTCACTCTATTTGGAATGAGGTTGTCTCAACTCTTAAGTATGGCTGAAAGTGTAGCTGGCATATCACATATTAGCTTAATAGCTTGGAAGACAAAGCCCAATAACCTATTGTTAGAGCTTGCAAGCTATTAGCACAAGCTTAATTGGCTCACTTATTGATCTATTTAGGTCTTGCTTAATCTTGGTTCATTCTTGATACTGGAAATTTCTTATACTTATAGTCTTTCATCTCTTGTGCTCCTTGTCTTCTGTATCTAGCAACTTATCAATATAACTACTGCTTTAGTCAACCTTATCTTAATCTCAATCTGTTTTCAACTCTATCTCAAATTATCTCAATCATTACCTGCTTCTGGAGACTGCGAAAGAAAAATAAAAAGCCTAGTTCTGCAGGACTGGACTGATTATTGGAGAGAAGGATCTCAACTTACTCACAATCCTTCGGAGCTGGGAGTTCAAAGTAGCATCCCGGTAAACACGAGGCCCACGGCAAAAGTGCTGCAGCTGCACCAGACACTAAAGAAAGCCGAAAGTTCTATACTTATTCAAATGCGGACTCGCTGTATTGGCCTCAAGAAATTCTTGTACGGATGCCGAGTGC
>NZ_JAZQPU010000364.1:0-9121 GCF_045628745.1 Pedobacter sp. | reverse complement strand
TGACCAAAGAAACATGGTTCAGCCAGCCTTAATTAACTTTAATTTATTCAATATGAAAAGATATACCATTCTATATATAATTTGTTCCTTTCTCCTTTTTCTTTCTGCATGTGAGAAAAACGCCATAGACTATGGAGACATACAAAAAATAGGGCCTGAAGTGCCCTTGATTAAACTCAACTACGCTTCGCTGTACAACGACAATCGCTTTGCGATTATCAAGTTTAACGGAAGAAGAGTTACATCACTTATTCAGGGAAGAACTCCTTTTCCGGGAGGTGGTTATAACACTTATGGTGATGTGAGGGCTGACTATTTAACCGTTGATCCTGGGCAGGTGAAGCTTACCGTTGCCTTACCTTATAAGGTTGATATTGGTTTAGATTCAGTGGAGCTTTATTCTACAACCATCAACATTGAACAAGGAAAGAAATATGTTGCCCACATCACTGATACGGCTGCCTTTACCAAAACGGTATTGACCGAAGAGAGCTTTGCAAAGCCTGATTCTGGTTATGCAACCTATAGGTTTATTAATTTAATGCCTAACGTTCCGGCCATTGATTTGTATTACGGACAAAGTGCTAATGTGGTGACTGCAGATAAACTGGTTGCGTCTAATATCAGTTACCTCAAGATCAGTGATTATTTTACCATCAATAGGGCATCGGCAAGAACCTGGAAAATCAGGCCTGCAGGAGCTGCGGTAACCAATGCGACTGTTATTGCCAATTACACCAGTGCGAGTACGTTGCTTAACCAAAGAACGTATACCATATATGCACTTGGGTATAATGGAATTACGACGGTACCAAGAAAACCCTATCTTTCTTTCTTCCACATTAGATAAGAAGGAGACAGTTATGAACAAGTTAAACCATGGAAAAATGAACAAGATGATAAAGCATTCGTTTCTAGTGATGCTCGCTGCATTAGCAATGTCTGGATGTAGTAAAGATAAGGAAATTGTGGAACCGGAAGTACCGGTAAAAGAAGAGGTGGTGAAAGTAGATAAAGATATCACCGCTATGACGACCAAAATAATGGAGAAAACAGCAGTGATAGGTACTTTTGTTTCGGATACTACCATTAAGATGGCGGAAGGATTATTCCGTACTTCTATTGTTTTTAAAAGACCTGATAAACTTCCTGTTTCTATGTTTATCATTGAAGCAGATTTAAAAAATGCCAAGCTGGAGTTGCAAACCATCAGTCCGTACAATGACCTTATATATGGCGTTCAGCCAATATCGGAAATGGCAAAAGACAATGAAATTGCAGGTACTAAAATTATGGCGGCTATCAATGGAAGTGTTTATACAGCAGCAGGTGACCCAACTGGCATATTATGTAAATGGCATAGGCGTTAAAACTACTGTGCCTACTACAGGAACTTTTATTGCTTCTTACTTTGATAAAACCGTAAAAATAGGAGGTAAAGATGTTAAAGGTGTTGACAGACCAATTGTATACAGCAATATTAAAAATGCTGTAGGTTCTCTGGGCTGGTTAGTGGATAATAATACAAAAGCAACAACAACAGATGTGACCATTACAGCTAGAACTGCATTTGGTTATACTGCTGATAAAGTTGCCTATGCAATTGTGGTAGATGGATCGCAAGCTGAATATTCAAATGGCATGAGCATATCAAATCTTGCAGATATCATGGCTTGTTTAGGCGTAGTTGATGCCGTGAACATGAATGGTGGCGCTTCATCTTCTGTGACGATCAGGGATGCTAGTCAAAAAGTGTGGAAGTCTTTAAGTAAACCCACCACAGGAAAAGAAGCCAGTATTGGCAATGGATTGGCGTTTGTGGTAAAAGATTAGCAGAGGAGTCTTGAAATTTTTTGAGGCCGGCTTAAATTTCAATTTAAGCCGGCCTTTTTTTTATGGAGATTTTAAAAATTTTATTAAAAGCATTAATAATCTGATATGCAGGTTTTTGCGGATATTTTAATTGATATTAGCAATAAATATGTCGGACTATTATTTTTTTTGTAAAAAAACATTGTTAATCTTTACTAAACTTTAAATATTTGCATGTATGTGCGTGTTTGATTTGCTGTTAGCTTCAAAAATAAGCAACAGTTAATGAACAATTTCACATTGCAGGTATGAAAAAAAAATCATTTAACCAGTAAATCAATATGAACAGAAAACTACTATTATTATTCTGGTGCATTATTTTGCTAGCAAGCCCTGCGTTTGCGCAACAGGTAATTGTGACCGGAAAAGTTACATCTAGTGATGATGGGCTACCCATTCCAGGTGTTTCGATTAAAATTAAAGGAGCTACAACGGTTGTACAAACCAATGGAGAGGGTACTTATTCCATCAAAGCGGCTCCAACAGATGTTTTAGTTTACAGCTATATCAGCATGGTTGCCCAGGAAAAAGTGGTAGGTACTCAAACTGTTATCAATGTAGTTCTGAAAAGCAGTTCTACCAATTTAAATGAGGTAGTGGTAACAGCATTGGGTGTGAAGGTTCAAAAAAGAGCCTTGGGTTATGCAACGCAGGAAATTAAAGCTGATCAGATTACCAATACCAACCAGTCTAATCTAGTGAACGCCTTAAAAGGTAAAGCTTCTGGTGTGCAGATCACTAGCACAGGTGGTGCTGCAGGTGCGGGTTCAAGAATTCAGATCCGCGGGATCAACTCCTTAAATCCATCAGCAGATAACCAGCCTTTATTTGTTATTGACGGAATTCCTATTTCCAATAATACAGATCAGGTGGGAGATAACTTCCAGAATACCAATCGTTCAGCGGATATCAATCCAGAAGATATTGAAACGATGACTATATTAAAAGGTCCTGCAGCTTCTGTTTTATACGGATTAAGAGCAGCAAACGGTGCGGTGATCATTACCTCTAAATCTGGTAAAAGCGGAAAACCTAGCTTTAGCTTTAAATCTTCCTATAGTTTTGATCAGGTAAATATGACCCCTGAAATCCAAACTACATATGGTAATGGTAATGGTGGTGCTTATGTTTCCAGTGTGAACACCTGGGGACCGAAAATTGAAGGGCTTCCAACCTATAATCCTTATGATGAGTTTTTTAAGACGGGTCATCAGGCACAAAATTCATTTACCTTTAGTGGAGGTAATGAATCGGCAACATACTTTACTTCGATCTCCAACTCTGATCAAACAGGTATTGTACCCAACTCTGAGTACGGTAAAACATCCATCAGGTTAGCAGGAACCTTGAAAGCATCAGACAAATTTAAGTTTGAAGGTTCTGCCAATTACATTAACTCTGGTGGTCAAAACCCAAGAACAGGGGTGTCTTCAGGTACGATATTTTACTTAATGCGCCATACGAATACGGTTAACCCATCTGATTATTTAAATGCTGATGGCAGTGAAAAAACCTATAATGGCTCTATTCAGAATCCTACCTATTTTACAGAAAATGCCTTTATGAAGGATAATGTGAACAGGATCATTGGAAACCTTGGTGTAGAATTTAAAGCAGCTGACTGGTTAACTTTTAACTATAAAGCAGGTATAGATAATTATACAGATTTCAGACAAGTTTATAATGAAAAAGGTTTACTGATCAGCAACTTAGGGTCTATGACTGAGCAAAGAATTAGCTATAGTGAAATCAACTCTAATTTTTTTGCCAGAGCAACGAAACAACTTGGTGAAAAATGGATGGCTACCTTTTTATTAGGTCACTCTTTTACACATATCGACAGGACTAACTTATCTTTAAATGGTGCACAGGCGGTAGTTAACAATGTTGAAAGTATTAACAACTACAATGTTTATACAACTACAACTGCTCCATCAAAGAAAAACATCATTGGTGTTTTTGGTGATTTGACTTTAAGTTATGACAATACAGTATTTTTAAATGTGACCGGAAGAAATGACTGGTCGTCTACTTTACCGGTTAATAACCGTTCTTTCTTTTACCCTTCAACAAGCTTATCCTATGTTTTTACCGAGACTTTAGGTCTTCAGGATAACCCGATCTTTAACTTTGGTAAGTTAAGAGCGTCGTATGCAGAAGTTGGTAAAGATGCAGATCCTTACCAGGTAGGATTATACTATTCTACTATGCAGGCGTTTAGTGGGGTAACGGGTATCAGAAGAGATGTAAAAGTAGGTTCTGAAAACCTTCGTCCAGAGCGTACGAAAGGCTTGGAATTTGGTGGTGAATTTAAATTCTTTAAAAACAAACTTACCCTTGATGCCAATTATGCTATCTTGAACAGTATTGATCAGATTGTTCCTGTGCCTATTAGTTATGCTTCTGGTTTTGATATTTATGTTACCAATGCTGGAGAAATCCGTAACAAGTCATTGGAGTTTTTGTTAAATGCTAACATCATTAATTCAAAAGATTTCCAATGGGATATCAATGCCAACTGGTCAAGAACTAAAGGCCGCGTATTGTCAATGCCAGAAGGAGTAAGTGAAATTCAATTTAACCCTGAGTCACCTTGGGTAAAACAAATCATCAAAACGGGCGGTCGTCCGGGAGATTGGTATGGCTGGCCTTACACTCGCGTTACAGATGCAAATAGTGAATATGAAGGTCAGTTAGTAATTGGTGCTGACGGATATCCAATTATCCCTGCGCCACTTTCTGAAAATTACCTGATCGGTAATGCTTATCCTGATTGGGTAGGTGGTATAGGAAGTAGTTTAACTTATAAAGGCTTAACTTTCTCTTTCTTGTTCAATATTAAAAAAGGTGGAGATGTATTTGATATTCCAAAAACACAACGTTTTTCTACAGGTATAGGTGCAGAGACACAATTAAGAGATGTACAGGTAATCTTTAAAGGTGTTAAAAATGTAGGTACTGTTGAAAGCCCTGTATATGTGGCTAATGACAAAACGGTTCTGATTGACCAGAATTTTTACTCACAGAGTTATCCATATAAATTGTCTGCGGAAAACAATGGTTTCCAGGATGCATCATGGATCAGGTTACAGAATGTATCACTTTCTTATGACTTGCCTAAGATGTGGTTAAAGAAATCCTTTATCAGGTCCGCTTCAGTGTCTGTTACGGCAAACAATTTATGGTTGAGTACCTCCTTTAATGGATTTGACCCAGAAGCAAGTGCTTATGGCTCAGGATCAAACTCAGTAGGTTATGTGGGTACAGGTGTGCCTGCTACCAGAAATATATTTGTTGGTTTAAATGTTAATTTTTAGAAATGATGAAAGCATTCAATATAAAAGTATTCACCCTTTTTATTGCCGTTACGGTAGTTTTTAGCGCGTGTAAAAAGTCGCTGGACATCAATGATGATCCATCGAGACTTACAGTAGAGCAAGCTAATCTTCCCGGATTATTAGCTTCCTCTATACAATTTACTTCTACGTCCTTCTTTAATGCAGGACAATATGGAAACTATTACCCACAATACCTTGCTGGATTTAACTCTTATGAAGCAAATATTGATTCTTACAATCCATATGGTTTTGACAATATTTGGGAATCTGCATACAGAGATGCCTTGCCAAATATCAAGGACATGATTACGCGTGCAGAAACGCTTGGTGCACCACAATATGCAGGTATTGGTAAAGTATTGTTTGCTTTAACTCTAATGCAAAGCACAGACATCTGGGGAGATTTGCCGTATAGCGAAGCTTTCCAAGGTGCTACCGTTCCAAGTCCTAAATATGATAAACAGGAAAATATCTACAATAATTCTTTAAAGGAATTACTTGATGGTGCTATTGCTGATTTTGAAAAACCAGTACCAGCCACTGCTTCATTACAGGTAAGTACTGCAAATGATTTGATTTTCAAAGGTGTAATTGCGAACTGGAAAAAAGTAGCTTATGGTGCAAGGGCTCGTTATTATTTGCATCTATCTAAAAAAGATCCCGCTAATGCGGCTAAAGCTGTTGCAGATATCGCCGCTTCAGTTGATAATCAACAAGGTGCAGCAGATTTACAATTGACGTATTCTCAAGACAGACCAAGTCCTTGGTTTACTAACTTAGGTAATACGGTGCCGGCTTCAAAATCTGCCCGTCCTTCGTATTTCATTGTTAATTTAATGAATGGAACAGGATACTTTGCAGGTGTAATTGATCCAAGAATGCCGAAACTGTTTGATAATGCAGGTGCTGCAACTTATGTTGGTCGCCCGGTTGGTGCTTTAAATACAGAGCAGGATGCTAATCTTGCCAATGCAGATATTACCGAAAAAACCTTTTATGGCGCAAGGGCATCGGTAGTGCCAATTCTTACATATGCAGAAATGCAGTTTATTAAAGCCGAGGCCTTAATTAATACAGATAAAGCAGCAGCATATGCCGCTTATATCAATGGAATCAAAGGTAACATGTTAAAGCTGGGTGTGAGCAATACAGATGTTGATGCCTATATTAATAACCCTGTCATTACTAAAGGTGGAAACATCACTTTAACAGATGTGATGCTTCAAAAATATATCGCTTTGTTTTTACAAATGGAAACATGGACTGATATGAGAAGATACCAGTATGATGCAGCTATATACCCTGGATTGAAAAAACCTTACAAAAATCTATTAGGTAATGTTTTTGTGCAGAGAGGTAAATATGCCGATAATGAGCCAGGCAGGAACCCTAATGTTCCAAAAATTGCAGACCAGGCGCAGAAACTTTGGTTATTTAATTAACATTTGAAAAGAACATCATGAAACATACTAATTTTAAAATCATTACAGCACTTATGGCTATCGCCCTATTTGCGTCTGCCTGTAAAAAGAATGCTCCAGATCAATGGTTGCAAGATAACATTACGATTATAGGAAAGGTTCCTGTCATTGCATCTTTTACAGTTAAGGCTCCAAACACAATAAGTGTTACAGCTGGCAGTCCTTTACAGTTAGATTTAAGGTACTGGTCTGATGAGCCAATGGATAAAATCAATTTAAGATCTGCTGTGGGCACAGGCGCACAGCAGTTGGTTTCCACCACTGCTTACCAAAAAGCATATTCTACAGTGAGTCGTACAGATTCATTGTTAATTCCATACACAGTTCCTGCAGGTTTGGCTACAGGTTCAAAGATTTCAGTAGAAGTTGAAGTGGTTAACAAAAACACCTTGACTAAAAAACTGGCTTTAACATTAACTGTTAAATAGGTTTTTACAATTCTTATTTTACAATATTATTAAGGCTATTTCATTAATTTGGAATAGCCTTTTATATACCTTGTATTACTATATTTCATATTTTTGCAGCATGGCAAATTTTACACTTACCGCTGAAACAGCACCAAAAGTTAAAATCAAGTTTTTAAGAAAATACCGTGAGTTGGTCAATGAGCAGCTTCCTTTTAATCCAGGGCAAGAAGAAGAATTGGTTCTGCAGCTGATGCAGTTGATCAAAAGAGACAGGAAGTATGTGGAATTCACGATAAATAAAGCCCTGGCTGATCCAGAAGGAAACAGGTTGTAATTTATATACATCCTTGTTAAACAGAACAAGCAACCAATGATTATGCTTTGATAAGCTTAACCACTGATTGCTTGTTTTTATCATTAAAGAGGATAAACTTAGTTTAAGCCTCCGTGTAATTTTACGGTTAAACCATCCATTGCCGGGCTCAATTGTAGCTGACAGGCTAATCTGGAGTTCGGTAATACATCTGGTAAGGTGTCTAACATGGCATATTCATCATCAGACATTTCATTTAACTTATCTTCACCTTCCAAAACGTCTACACAGCAGGTGGCACATAATGCCATTCCACCGCAAGTGGCAAGGATATCATAGTCACAAGCTTTTAAATACTCCATTAAGCTTAAACCCATGTCAACGGGTGCTTCCAAAGTAGTTAAACTGCCATCAGGATTTTGTACGTGTATATTGATGTTATTCGCTTCCATAATTAAAATTCACTTACACCATTAACGGTGGTATATTTCATGGTATATTTAATACCAGGGTTCATGTATTGGTAAGCACTGTGGCTCATTAATGCAGCTTCGTGGAAACCGCAAAGAATCAATTTCAATTTATTGGTGTAAGTATTGATGTCGCCAATAGCGTAGATACCCGGGATGTTGGTAGAGTAATCGTCAGTATTTACTTCAATAGCACTTTTGTTGATGTTCAGGTTCCATTGCTCAATAGGGCCTAATTTAGGACTTAAGCCGAATAAAGGAATCAGATGATCTGCAGCAACATTAGTAGTTTCTAAAGTTTTATTATGGATAATCTCTACATTTTCAAGCTTTCCGGAACCAGTTACGGAGTTCAGGTTACTGTTTAGAATAAGGTTAATACGACCGCTTTCAGCTAAGGCCATTACTTTATTTACTGAATCTGGTGCACCACGGAAACTTTCGCTGCGGTGTACTAAGGTTAATTCTTCAACGATGTCTGCTAGGAAGATAGTCCAGTCTAAAGCTGAATCACCACCACCGGCAATCACCATTTTTTGTCCTCGATATTGTTCAGGATCGAGAATCATGTAGTTTACACCGCGGCCATTTTCAAATTGCTCTAAACCCATAACAGCAGGTTTACGAGGCTCAAAGCAGCCTAAGCCGCCAGCAATAACAACAACTTTTGATTCTATGATGGTTCCCATATTTGTGGTCAGTACAAAATCACCTTCTGCACGTTTCTCTAAACCTTCAATGCGTTCGCCTAAGGTAAAGCCAGGATGGAAGGGTTTACCCTGCTCCATCAGGTTATCGATCAATTCTTGTGCTAATACGGTAGGGTAACCTGGGATATCGTATATAGGTTTTTTAGGGTATATTTCTGAAAGTTGCCCCCCAACTTGTGGTAAATAATCAATTAAATGACAGCGCATTTTTAATAGTCCTGCTTCAAAAATTGCAAATAAACCTACGGGGCCGGCGCCAATGATGGCTATATCTGTAGAAATCATGTATTTAAATTTGGTGCGAATTTACAAAAATTGTCTATAATAAGCGTATGTTAAGAAATAATCTAGATAACTTGTCGTACTTTTTTTAATCAACAACAAAATGAAATTAGATTATCTTTGTTTCCATTGATGACAAAAAATATATACTTCGCCTCAGATTTTCATTTAGGTTCTCCTGATCACCAGCAAAGCCGTTTACGGGAAGACAGAATCATTAACTGGTTAAACGAAATCACGCCTAC
>NZ_JAZQPU010000363.1:0-13297 GCF_045628745.1 Pedobacter sp. | reverse complement strand
CCTTCCAAAGGACATTATGATGTTTTTGAAAATAAACACAGGCTTGGGATAGTGTATAAAGATCCTGAAAATGGTAATACATGGTGCAGCAAAGACGCCCTGCCCATGGAATTAATCAATATGATTGGAGAAGAAATCGATGCTTATGAACAATAATAATACTACTCACTTATAAGTGAACACGTATCCCTACGCCTAATTTAAAAATATCGGCAAGAGATATTGACCCTGCATTTTTATAATAACTAGTTAAATAAAGCTCGTTTGTATTGAATTCGGAGTAAAGGCTAATACCTTTAATTTTAGACGTTTTAAAAACCTTTAGCGCATCAAGCTTTACCTCTGTACTCAATGATAGATGAGGACGTAGAGCTGTAGACCACCAATAATAGCCGTCTTCATAGGTATCTTTGTCCCAGTAAAAATCAAATTGTTTTCCAAAATGATAAGTAAAAAAGGCGCCTGGATTTACTGGGAACAAGCTCACCCCTTCGGCTAGCTGAATTTTGAAAGGTCTATAAGCAAATTTAGCACTTAAAATATGTAGTTGCCCTCCTCTGCTTTCTGGAACATACCCATAGTTAAAATCTAAGCTTCCCCGTTTGTTCTTAAAAACAGGGTAGCCAATACCTACACTAAAAAAACCAATACTTCCGGCATGCTGGATCACAATATCTTTGGGCACCAGAATTTCTGGAACTTGCGCTGCAGCTTTGTTTACCATTAGCAAGCAAAGCAAGCTAAATAACAAGCCTTTAGTATTCAATATTTTCAAACGTAAGCTTTCCATTCAGGATTTCGATGAGTACAAATTTTCTTTTTTCAATTCCAGTAGTAACGATATAGGGTATCGTGTGCTGATTACCCGGATAAAACAGATTGTAGGCATGTTGATGCGCATATAATGCTGCCAGGGTATTCGGAGATGTATTAATGATATTGATGTATTTGGCCTCCAGACTCCTGTCAAAGTCACCATCACCTGGTGGAACATGAGCAACAGCTATATAAGCCTCTACCCCAGTTTCTGGTGAGAATTCTTTTTTTAACCATTCCAGATCGGGCACATTTCCAGAGAAAGATGTTTCCCTGCTATTGGTATTGTGGCAAACAAATTTTACACCCTGATAAACAAAGGAGTAATTTAACTCTCCATACATCCTTTTAAAGGCCTTTTCTCCAGTTGCTACTAAATCATGGTTGCCAATAACACCCAGATAAGGACGCTGTAATTTAGAAAAAACCTTGTCTACCCATTCCATTTCCTGTGAAAGACCAAAATCAGAGATATCACCTGCCAAAAGTACAAAGTCAATTTCTGGTATTTGATTGATGACTTTAACCAGATCTTCAGCATCCTTATAAGAACGCTGGCTATCGCCGGTTAAAATAAACCTTATACGGGCATCGCCCTGTTCTTCCTGCAAACGTTTTATATTTCGCTGATTAATATCCCGGGGCGTATCACCACTGAAATATTGATTGGGACTATATTCGAAGCCTCCACAACCCATTATCATCAATAACAGGATCGGGATGATAACTGTTATTCTGTTCCGCATATCTCTATCATTTTATGTAGACAAATCTGCCCAAAATTATTGACTAAAAAGAAGTATAAGTCAAAATAACGTAAGAATAGACACTGTGGTGATATAAATATTCCTGCTCAGCTTATGAATCAGTAACTTGCAGGATGAATAATGAAATTGCAGTAATATTTGACATGGATGGTGTCATTTGCCATACTAATCCTTACCATTCCCTGGCCTTCAGGGAGTTCTTTTCCACTCGTAACCTTGCACCTACTGAAGAAGAGTTTGAACAACACATGTACGGTAAAAGCAATAGCTATATCATGAGTCACTTTTTGAAAAGACCAATTCAGGGAGATGAACTTTTACAGCTCGAAGAGGAAAAAGAAGGCTTGTTCAGGAAAATTTATGAGCCCCATATTGAACCAATAGCTGGCATCATTCCTTTTATAAATGATTTAAAAGCCAACGGGACTAAAATTGGCGTGGCAACTTCCGCTCCTTATGCTAATCTTGACCTTATTTTAAGTAAAGTACAGATCCGTGAAAAATTATCATCCATTATGGCCAGTGAGAACGTCAAAAGTCACAAGCCAGATCCGGAAGTTTATTTAACTTCAGCCCGCAACCTTGGCATTTCGCCTGCTCAATGTGTTGTTTTTGAAGATTCCTTTTCTGGTGTTACGGCTGCCTTAAATGCCGGAATGAAAGTGGTAGGTGTACTCAGCTCACATCGTAAAGAAGATTTACCTCCATGCGACCTTTACATTAATGATTATGAGGGATTATCTTATCAACAGATCATTTCGCTAATTAAATAGCAGCGAATTAGGGGCTTAACAAATCATTTATACCCAGCAAGCCATCAATATCCCTGGCCATCTTCCTGTCTTTTTCAGTGATGAGGTGGCCTTCATCATGTGTACTTAACCATATTTCTACCTTGTTCCACTCGTTAGCCCACTTGGGGTGATGGTTGCTTTTTTCTGCCAAAAAGGCTACCCTAACCATAAAGGCAAAGGCTTCGTTAAAATCCTTAAAGATCACCGCTTTGTAGAGGCGGCCATCCTGTTCTTCCCATTGTTTTTGAATGATATTATCCATGACATCAAATATAGTTGATGATTTAATAGCCGAAGCTGTACTTTTCACAGCTTAAATTTAGAGCAAAATTTAATGCTATTCAAAAATAATTAGCAAAAGCTATGCTCTTTTTCACTACTAAAATTACCGATTAATGCGCCAAAATGGACATATTGTTATAGCTTTGCCGAAATTTAAAAGATAAATGTCGAAAACAAAACTTACAATTAACAATAACGGGTCAGTTAAAATTGATGGCGATTTCGAAATCGTAGACAGAAACGGTAATGCTTACGGTTTACAAGGAAGAACAGTATTATCAATATGTCGTTGCGGACTGTCTAACAACAAACCATTTTGTGATGGTGCCCACAATGGTCATTTTGAGCATGAAGCTATTGCTTTTGATCTTCCTCCAAAAAAAGTTTAAACCAATTTATTGAAACCACTAACGCAAGTTAGTGGTTTATTTAATTCGCTAATCCACCCACCCTTTTTTAATGAAGAAGTTTTTATACGGAATTGATTTTGGAACAACCAATTCAGCATTATCTATTTTTGATGAAGAGAAACAAGAGATTCTTACAACTATCCTTATTCCTTCCTTAATTTACTTCCCTAACCAAGTTAGCAGCGATGGTACGCTGAATTATGTGGTTGGCGAAACAGCTATATCCTCTTACCTTAGCGATGGTATGGATGGGCGTTTTATCAAATCTATCAAACAGATCCTGTCAAAAAGTAGTTTTACGGAAACACGCATTCAAAACAAGAGGTATACAGCATCAAACCTGGTTGCCTTAATTTTAAAAGAACTTAAGTCGCGTGCAGATGAAATTATTGGTTTTGATTGCAAAAAAGCAATAATCGGTCGACCAGTATTTTTTGATGACGACAGCTCACAGCAAGATGTGCTGGCACAAACCAGGTTAAGTAAAGCAGCAGAATTATCTGGTTTTACGGAAGTGCGCTTTCAGTTTGAACCTATTGGGGCAGCCTTTGCCTATGAAAAAACACTAATAAAGAAAGAGAATGTTCTGGTAGCTGATCTTGGAGGGGGAACAACAGATTTCACTTACCTAGTTTTAGACCCCGAAAAAGTAGGCAGCAGCAACAGAACTGACGATTTAATGGCTACAGGTGGTATTTACATTGGTGGTGACAGCTTTGACTCGGCATTTATGTGGGAAAAAGGTACGCCCTATTTTGGTAAACATACACAATATGAAGCCACACCAGGGAAAGTGCTCACTGTACCGAAATCACTTTTTGCCAATATCTGCACATGGGATAAAATGAACTTCTTTAATGGCCTTAGGATCAAGAAAGATATAGAGAATTATTATTATTTTTCTGGCAATGATCCTCAGTTCAAAAACCTGATCACCTTGATAGATAACAACCTTGCTTATTCGGTTTTCCAGTCTATTGAAGAAACTAAAATTGGGCTCTCTAAAAAAGATGTTACCCCTTTCAGTTATGCCAACATGGGTATAGCTATTCAAGAAGATATAACCATTGACCAATACAATGAAATTATCCATAAAGACATTCAAAAGATCAGTACCTATCTGGATGAGTTTATGGAGAAAAATAACATCAGAGCTGATGAAATTGACAGTCTTTTTCTAACTGGTGGCACATCATTGGTTAGGGCTATTCAACATCTATTTAAGCGCAAATTCCCTAACGTAAAAGTGAACACTGGCGACAATTTCACCAGTGTATCAAAAGGTTTAGCTTATAGCAGCTATCTGTTTGACAATTAATTGAATAATTAAATTACCTGAATGAGTTGATCACCATTTTGCGCTGTAAGCCTTCCAAAAGAAATTGCAGGTAAACCCTGCTCTTTTAAAAGCTGCTCAAAACTTGTGGACCCCTCTTCTGTTACCGCAACAAGGAGGCCTCCACTGGTTTGAGGATCTGCCAGAATAAATTTCTGCTGTTCGCTTACAGGGCCTATTTTATCACCATAACTCTTCCAGTTACGTTGAGTGCCACCGGGATAACATTCTTGAGCCAGGTAGTGCGGAATGGATGATATGACTGGCACTTTATCAAATTCAATGACGGCCGACAATCCACTGCCCAGGCACATTTCGGTTAAATGCCCTAACAAGCCGAAGCCTGTAACGTCAGTCATGGCTTTAACACTTTCTATCTGGGCAAAAAGAGCCCCTGCTTTATTGAGCATAACCATACTTTTTAAGGCTATGGCAGCATCTTCAGCACGTAATATCCCTCTTTTTTGAGCGGTAGACAAAATGCCAACACCCAAGGCTTTCGTGAGGTATAAGCGACAGCCTTCAAGGGCGGTAGAGTTTTGTTTCAACTGTGGAATATTGATTATTCCATTGACCGACAGTCCAAAAACGGGTTCCGGACAATCGATGCTATGGCCACCAGCAAGTGTAATTTCTGCTTCTGCACAAATTGATCTTGCACCTTCCAACACACGACTTGCCACTTCGGGTGCTAGCTTTTCTATAGGCCACCCCAATATAGCAATGGCTAAGACAGGCTTACCACCCATAGCATACACATCACTAATGGCATTTGCCGCAGCAATACGACCAAAATCAAAGGCATCATCCACGATGGGCATAAAGAAATCTGTGGTAGAGATGAGTGCCGTACCATTTCCTAAATCTAAAACTGCAGCATCATCACGTTTATCGTTACCTACTAAAAGCCGTGAATCAGGTATGGCAGGATTTGTACTGTGTAATATTTTGTCTAAAATAGCCGGACTGATTTTGCAACCGCAGCCCGCACCATGAGAGTATTGTGTTAGTTTGATGTCTTCCAAATTCATATTTTTTATTTACACTGTAACTTTTGCCGATATTGTATTGGCAAAATCTATGAGTTGTTGAGCAATTGTAGTTAAACTTTCTTGCTCCCCGGTCACGTATGGAAAAATGAGTTCTTTATTCCTTTTTGCCAGTCCGTTAAGATAGGTCTTATCGTAATAATAAACGACCAGGCGAATAAAATCGGCCATGCGACCTTCTTCGAGCGCAATGATGGCATTTTTCGTTTGCTCAGGCCCCAGCCTTTTACGGATACGTTCCGTACAAGCAATGAGGAAATCTTTCTCTAAAGATCCATATTCTTCAACAAGTGCTGCTATTCGCTGCTCCAGAGGCACGTTCAAGCAGATAACGATGGTATTGCGCATCTGGTTGAAAAAACCATGAGGTATGCAGCGTTTGCCAATGGTTAAACTTTCATCTTCTACCCAAATTGCTTTTTGCGGGTCAAACTGACTAAGCAGATAGGCCAAATCGTTTTCAAATTGCTCTTGCGTAGGTTGAACCATACGGTTGAGTGTACCATAAGAAGATCCCTGGTGCTGGGCCAACTGCTCGAGGTCTACCACTTGTTCCTTTAGGATATAAAGTTCCTTTAGCAGCTTAGTTTTCTGGGCGCCGGTTTTTCCGCCGAGTACACGCAGTTGAAAAGTGTGGTTAAACTGATCCAATGCCCAGGTCCGGTAAGTTTTATAACCTCCGGAAATGAGGTATACTTCAAAGCCATACAAATCCAGTGCCCATGCCATGGAACCACTTCGCATACCTCCACGCCAGCAATGGACCGCGATCTTTTTGTTAGGCGCAATTTCTAGCGCTTGTTTGATATATCCTGCCCATTTATGTCCCGTAAGTTCAAAGCCGAGTAAAATAGCCTGCTCTCTCCCTTGTTTTTTATAAGTGGTACCCACGGCCACTCGTTCTTCATTACTAAACAAAGGAACATTGAAAGCGCCGGGAATATGCCCTTGCGCAAATTCTGCAGGGGTACGGACATCAATTAAGGAAACCACCGGTTTTAACCTTATATAATCGCTAATTGTTATCGTATGCACCATAAATCAACCTTTTAAACAAAGATACAATTCCCTTTGCCCAATGTGCTTATTTTTGAATACTGATCGTTGCCAGCCAATATTGTTGTTTCCTTAAACCCTGTAAGGGATCTGATCCATAATTAAATGAAACACCAAAAGCAATGCTAACCGGTGAAGTGGAGAAATAATAATCCACACCGGTAGTGAGTAAATGAGTAAAATCCTCTCCTATAGAAGTAGAATTGACAACAGCATATCTGAGTGTATAATCAACTGCAGCTTGCCAGGTTTTTATGGGTTCAACCATTCTTGTAGCAGGGATTCTTGTTTTATTTCCCCCCACACTATATTGAAACTTTAGCAGAGGTCTTAAAATAGTGCCATTATCTAAAGACTGGGCAGCGGAAAATTGATGCTGTAGTTCAACTGCGGGTATGATAGACAACAGGTTGATCAGCTTCCTGTTGCCACTAAGGGTATAGGTATTGAGGTTAATCCCCTTTAAACCAGAACGAAATGGAATCACGTCCATCGTAAAAACAAGCGAATTCACCGTATCCATAACATTCCTGGTGTACTTGAAAGTAGGTGTAAAAATTAGCTGTGAATACGCCGTATTTCTGTCGTTCATTTTGATTTTTGTCCGTAGTTCAGTAGAAAAACCTGTCTGCCAGGTGTACTGTTCTTCTTCTACAAGTGTATTACGGTGGTACTCTCCTATAATTTTCCCCCTGAGCATTAAACCTTGGGTTATACCAACATCAAAAAAGGGAATTCCTAATGCACCATCTATCAAGAAAGAATCATCAGCATCTTTTGGTAAGGTAAATTGAAATTTAACAGGTGCTGTTCTGGGTGTGGCCGATCCAAAAGACTCTCTTAGTTCAACGCTTTTTAGCATTTGAGATAAAAATGAGGTATTCACGTTGTCTTTCTGCGCATAGAGAAGCAAAGGTGCCAAAAACAACACCAATGTAAGGAGTAATTTGACCATGCTTACTTTCATCGAAGTAGATTTATTTAGGTATTATGTCTTCTATAAGTTTTAAACAATCTCCAACCGTTTCACAATTTTCTATATCACTCAGTTTTACGTCTGCATCTTTCTTGTATTGTTTAACAAGTTGATCTAAAAGGTCTGCTAGAAACTGAAAGGAACCAGCAGTGGGCAATAGATTTGCGAGTTCCATATCTTCACTTAAATATCGAGGGTCCTCATTCAGCTGCCCACCTGCAATCAAGATGCTCTTTTTAACCCTATGCGCTAATGGAGCCTTCAGTTTTTTGTGTTCCAGCAAAAGCGCTAGCTTCTCCTGTTTATTTACTTTGGCATGTTCAATTTGTTCGCCTTCAAAAGGATAAGCCTCAGCAGCCATCTGCTTATCTTCTTCAGAAAGATCTACATTTTCCTCCACATAACATGGGGATGAGGTGCCACTTAAAAACATCCAGTCAGGGAAAGCATAATGCATAATAGACTTTTTATCATGTGGCGAATATGTTAATCCGCCGGCAGGCATTTTCCGCAGGTTAAAATCCACCTTTTCTTTAGACCAGTAATTTGGCGGACCAGCGAGGTAATCGTACACGGTTTCCCAGTCGAAATCACAGTTTGACACTGGCGATTGGTGCTCATGATGAAAACCTAAGGCATGTCCAAATTCATGAAGTACAACGGTTTTGTAATTTGATGGCAAATCAGTATCGAAATTCTGCAGGTTTAAAGTGATTTCCCCAGGAAGCACAATTTCAGGGTCAAGGCTATCTTTTCCAACCAGCGACCAATAACCCGGATGCTTAAACCCTACCCTTATATGGGAAACATCGCCTTCAACCCACAGCCTATACTGTTCTGTGGCAGGGTCATAGCCAAAATCAAACTGTATATTGGCATATTTACTCCACTCAGCGGCCGTTTCAGCAATTTTTTGATGTAGCGACACGTCCCCTTCCTTAAAACTTACCTGCACCGCTTCAACATCCCAAATCAAGAGGTCTTCAAAGACAAGTTCCGTTAAATGCCCTCCCAGTTGATCAGGAAGCTCATTTTTCCTATTTCCGTCTCTTTCTTCCATCCGCGTTATAAGGTAATCTGGATAGCCTTCTATAATTGAAATATTTTCCATAATAACACCTTAAACATTAAAATTGATCGATTGTATCAGTTCCGGAAAATCTATAAAGGGATTTCTATTCCCTTGAATAAGTGAGATCTCATGGTTACGGTGTTTTTCATATAAAGTTACTGGTTGTTGAGCAGCCCAGTTTTTAAGAATCTCAATCTCTTTAGGTTTATATATTTTGATCACTCCCGGATACCTGACCAGAAAATAGAATACAGCCCGGGCAACGATGCCTTTATTATGCTCAGGCTCAAATAATTCATCCTGTACATAACCGCAGGCAGATTGTTCTTTATCGTCTAACGGAGTTAACTCGGGCTGATAAGCTGGAAATTCATGGTAAGGAAAATCATTGCGGAAAGAATTACAGCTTGACTCGCAAGCAAATAAATGATGCAGGTCGCCACGCATAGGTTCTTGCTTTTTAAACCAGGATTGGCAGATGACATGTTCACAGTTATAAGGCATTGCGGATTCCAGCTTCTCTACAGCCTCATTGAAGGCAGATAAGCCAAGAGTTTTTTCGTTTTTAACCAACTCTATAAATTGGAGTTGTCTGTCAATATCAATCTTTTGATCGGCAAGAATAAGTTCCTGTGTTGTAAAATCTTTATTAGAGTAAATACTTTTAAGCTGCCCATCAGGGTGCAAATCCACATTAAGGTATAGGTATTTTGATGGGTTATATTTAGGTGCAGCCGTATGCGTTAATTCCAATAAGGCATGTAATTCATTCACTGAGGCATGCTCCGGATCTTCCAGATTGCTGTAATATCGTTGCTGTTGCTCTACATCCTGAGATTTTGGATAATAAGTTTCATTTTCTAAATCTGCAATACTGATCCCCATTGATCTGCGGATGTCTTCTAAATCGGTGAGTGGCTTAAAATAATTTAAAAGAAAAGGATAAGTGTGAGCGGCAACAGTAGTCATATCATAAACAATACTACTCACCCTAACCCCTTCATTTTCAAGCCAATCAACCTGCACTTCTCCTTGAGATTTATCCCATATTTCTCCTGCTAGATTTAATATCTTGCCATCTATATTATACCTTGGAATGCCGGCATGGTGTACGGAAACCACTTCCCACTTGTCATTGAATACCGGGGCACCCGAAGAGCCACTTTTTGTGTCGGTAACATACCTGATGAATTTTGGCAACGACAAGTTGGTAATTTCATTTTGCCGGATAGCCACTTTTTTGATCCGCCCATCTGGATGCTGTATGATGGAAACATAATTTCCTTCTTTCGTTTTACCCAGGTTAGGATTTAACTTCAGGTAATTGAATTCATCAAGAAAACCTAGACCATCAGTAGACCTGTCTTCTACCCATACAATCGTATAATCTAACTCTTCATTGGTATAAAACATTTTGGAACTATTGAAACGGAAGAGCTTGGAAGGCAAAGGGAGGTCATCTGTTCCATTCTCATAATTAAACTCGGCAAAAGAGTAAGTGGCATAGGCTAAAGTGGGCAAAACATGGTTATTTGTGATTAATATTTGAGGGGCAATCAAAAATCCTGTACCAAAGCCTTCATCGCCTTGTGCATCATTGATATGAATACGGCAAACAGACTTCGCTGCAATAGTGCCTTTCTCCAGGTAATTGACATCGAGTGTATCATCACCTTTAATGACTCTTTCGCGTAACTGGCGGTCATTAATTAATTCGGTAACTTTTAAGTTATGTGCTTTTAAGTAATTATGAACTTGTTTGGGATGTATAATAGTTTTTACAGCCCCTAAATCCTCACCTGAATGTAATTGAAAACGTTGTTTAGTTTTCTCAATTTGCTCAATAAACCTATCAAATGTTTTCATTATAGCATTTATTTAATCATTAATTTCCAGGTAAGGAATTGCTTTATTTAAGTAATTCTTCTACCAGTGCAATCTTTTCCCTGATGCGGATTAGCTGTTGCGTAGCAGCACCAGTCTTTAAAGATTCTTGACCTACAGGCTTTTCCACAACCATCTGACTAGTTTCTTCCTTCAATTCACTTACCAATTTCAACACCAGAGACCTTTCGGAAATACTGAGTTCTTTGAGCCGGGGCAATACCAGGATCAACACAATAAAGATCGATGCTAAAATGAAATAGGGTAATGCTTTTTCATTGCCTGAAGTGACAACAGGTTTTATATTTGTTTTAGCTGTTGTATTCGTTTGGGCCGCCTGTTGATTTAATTTCTCCCGGTTAATGTTCACTTGAAGCACTAAGAATCCGGCAACAAAAATACTTAAGGGGAATATTAACCAGATATATTGTATATTTTTCATCACTTCCCTTTTTTAAGGATCAAAACCTCAGGCGTAACTTCTTTTATAGGATAATTTTGTTCAGTCCCATCATCTAACCGGAGCATTAACTGATCATCTTCAACTTTCCATGTTCCATTAACAGGTGCAGGAATATCGTTGTTACCGATTTGAAAGTCTACTAAAGCACCATTTTCTTTAATATCAAGCTGTGTTCTTCCCCTGGCTCTTTTTAAAGTATATCCAGCAGGCCGGTAAACCATTTCATTTTCTGTATCTTCCTCAAAGGCGTGTGTCCACTTTTGATACAGGTGTTTAGGATCCAGTTCTGCCATACAAGTTTAGGTTTGTTGGTTAAATAAGGAAGCCCTAGGGCCATTAAGCACGGCGTTCATTCTGGCAGCTTGCCCTTCAGTAAACATAAACATAGCTTCGTCATCCACATAGTCCATATAATTCATAAACATATCACCATGTGGGCCATTATCGCATGATATCGATGGAAAACTAGGTTTTTCATAATTTGGTCCTAGCTGGTTCGGTGTATCTTCTACATAGTCAGAATCAGAACAGCTGTTGGCACGGCCATCACCAAAAATATGGGAGAGGTTAAAGTAATGCCCTATTTCATGAGTTGCCGTTCTTCCCGCATTAAAGGGAGCAATTGCACTACCCTGTGTGCCAAAAGCACGAAAATCAATAACCACTCCGTCAGTCTCTGGAGGGCCTCCGGGAAACTGGGCATAACCTAAAATACCAGAGCCAAGGCTGCAAACCCAAATATTCAAATAGCTGTCGGTAGACCAGGCAGAATGCCCACCCTGGTCCGTAAATTTCATGGCATTATCCGTTCCAAAAGAAGCAGTTTCTGTGGCTGTTCTAGTGATTCCGTTGGTTTCATTACCTTCCGGGTCAACTTTTGCCAATGCAAATTCAATAGAAGCATCTGCAACAAGCCTCTGCCAAACCTCAGGAACCTGGTCAATATCAGCATTCTGGGCCCTGAAATCTTTATTCAAGACCTCCATCTGGCTAAATACCTGCTCATCGCTGATATTTTCCTCTTCTGCATGATAGATCACATGCACAACAACGTGCACAATAGCAGGCTGGCTAACTCTAAATGTGCCCGTGCTTTCTAAAAGAGAAAAAATATCATTTTCTATCGCAGCCTGTGCCCTTCTGTATTCGGGGAAAACTTCTACCTGCCGGTTAAAGACTTCCATGGTTGCGCAATGCCTTAATTTAATGCCGTCTGCCATAATATTATTTTTAATTTAAATTTTTGGCGTATTTAAAAAATAGAATTGATTTTAAATTTACTATTGTATTTATTAAGAATAGACAATTGAATAAATTATTATTTATCAGCTATTTAAATGATAAACGCCTAAATCAGAATCAAAGTATGATCGTGTAAAGGATTCAAACAAATCATTAAGGGTCAACAATTTAATGGAAATAAATTACTTCAAATAAAATGTTTTAACGAACTTAATATCTAAATATATTCCCTTCCTATCTCCGTTTTAAGATCTAAGTAACATGATTGAAGCATATGAAACGAGTTCGCAAACCCCTGATTTTTATTGTATTGATTTTATTCGTTTTTCTGGTCGCAACACTCGGCTATGTTAAATTAGCTTTGCCTGATGTAGGTGGTGTTACCGATCTAAAGATTACCCTTACCCCAGCGCGCGTTGAAAGAGGTAAATACCTGGCTAACCATGTTTCGTCCTGTATAGATTGCCACTCTAAACGCGACTGGGAGAAATTTGCCGGACCAACCACCACCTCTACTATTGGTGCAGGAGGAGAAAAGTTTGACCATACTATAGGATTTCCAGGTATTGTTTATTCCCCAAATATTACCCCTTATCATTTGAAAGACTGGACCGACGGTGAGCTTTTCAGGTTGATTACCACAGGTGTGACTAAAAATAACAAAGCCATCGTCAATATTATGCCTTATCACAATTATGGAAAAATGGATAAAGAGGATATCTATGCAATCATTGCCTATATTCGTACGCTTCCATCCAAAGCCACCCATACACCTGAGCGGCAGTTGGATTTCCCTTTAAGCCTCCTGGTGAATACCATTCCTAAAAAGGCGGAGTTTCAAACCTTACCTCCAACTACAGATACTTTAAAATACGGCGCCTATCTAGTCAATGCCGCAGCCTGTGTGGATTGCCACACGAAACAAGATAAAGGCAGCAATATTGAAGGCCTGGAGTTTGCTGGAGGCAGAGATTTTATTATGCCCACTGGCACGGTTTATTCCAGCAACATTACGCCTGATCCTTCTACTGGAATAGGTAATTGGACCAAGGAACAATTTATGGAAAGATTTAAACATTACGATCCTAAAAATCCGTCTGTACAAGTTAAAAAAGGTCAGTTTCAAAGCGTGATGCCCTGGATCATGTAT
>NZ_JAZQPU010000362.1:0-2568 GCF_045628745.1 Pedobacter sp. | reverse complement strand
ATTTGGGATCAAACCATAATACTTTGTAAAAATCCAAAAGCGTTCTTTTAAACTTTCCATATGCTTTTTCTTGGAAACACCACCTACAAGGTATTTAGCCACATACAAATGCGTATTAACGATTTTGTTGGCTTTTTTTGCTGCCCTGATGATCCAGTCAATATCTGCACTGTATTTATATTGCAAGTTGTAAGGTGCTGCGATCGAGCGTTTAACATAGATTGCCTGGTGACTGATACTCATGCCATACTTGAAACTTTTCCAGGTAAATGTCTCTGGTGCCTGGTGCCGCCTTTGACCTAAGCTTTCCCAGTTTTCATTATACATCTCCGTTTCTCCATAATAAATATCGGCATTTTCAGCCGTTTGAAATACCTTTTCTACGGTATCGAGGTCGTAAATTTCATCACCAGAATTCATAAACAGCACATAATCGCCAGTGGCCTGTTGCAACCCTTTGTTCATGGCATCGTAAATACCTTTGTCGGGTTCAGAAACCACCTTCGCCAGCTTAGATCTATACTGATCTACAATAGCCATGGTGCCATCATTACTTGCCCCATCGATGATGATGTATTCAATGGCAGGATAAGTTTGACCAAGTACAGAAAGCATGGTTCGTTCAATGTCCTGAACATTATTGTAAACGATGGTAATGACGCTTAGGGTAGGTTGCATGTAAAAGAGGTTATCGGGGCTGTGCCGCCAACAGCGACTCGTATAAATGAAGGTGTTTTTCTGCAATCACTGCAGGGGCAAATTCTGTCAATATGGTTCTGCGGGCTTCTTTTTGAATCTCTTCCCTGTTTTTCAAGTGATAAAGCCATTCCATGCCGTTGGCTAATTCCACCGCAGATTTATAGGCTGCAATATAGCCGTTCTGTAAATGTTTGACCATGTCTGGAATACCGCCTGTTTTAAAAGCAATCACCGGAGTTGCACAGGCCAGGCTTTCCATGACGGTGTTCGGCAAGTTATCTTCAAGGGAAGCAGTTAAAAAGGCATCTGCAGCTGAGTAACACTTGGCTAAATGCTCATCGTTATTGATGGTGCCCAGAAACGTAGTTTTAAAAGGAAACTCGGGCATTTCCGCATTGTCTTTATTGCCGAAAATAACCAGCTCTACGTTTTCTTTGATGATGCCCGGTCTTTTGCTGAACTTCATTAAAGCTTCCAGCAAATAGGCGGTCCCTTTATGTTTATCGTTTTTAGAGGGCATAAAACCACTCATCAGCACAAACTTTTCCGGAACAATTTTCAGGAGCTTTTTGGCCTCTGACTTAACATAAGGTTTAAAGATATGGGTTTCAATGGTGTTAGCGATAACGTTTACCTTTCTCGCCCCCATTAAACTGCTAATTTTAACAGAGTTGGCCATCCAGTTGCTGGGCGCCACAAT
Source organism: Pedobacter sp. (assembly GCF_045628745.1). Lineage (GTDB taxonomy): Bacteria > Bacteroidota > Bacteroidia > Sphingobacteriales > Sphingobacteriaceae > Pedobacter. The sequence goes on along the minus strand of NZ_JAZQPU010000362.1, from coordinate 1,169 downwards.
GTGAAAGTTTAGATTTGAATAGGCTTCTTTTTTGCGAAGCCAGGTGCGGTGACTTAAATCGTTTTTGCCACTTGATTTTAAAAGCGGACAATAGCCACATTGCTGGTGGTAATTTTCACATTCATAACGTACATGGCAACCGCCGGTAAAGGCATTGCTATCGTGAAAGGTCCATACCATGGGTTTATCAAGGTATTCTAGCTGGGCAAGGAACTTTGGCGATAAAAAGCCATGGTTTATCCAGTGCAGGTGTATAATATCTGCGTTCTTTAAAGCGGGATCCTTGATGACTGAGCGGCCAAACCATTGCAGTGAAAATGGTGTTTTCATGGCTTTCACAAACAATTTTACCACATAGCGCTCAGCCAGGATGTTAAAAATAGCCATTGCTTTCTGCAATCCTGTTTTGCTAAACGTGCTGGTCTGCGCGCTTTTTTTAAATTGGTAATAGACCTTTACCTCAGATTGGGCGCCGCTGGCGTTTAAGGCATCATTTAAGCGCAAGCAAGCTCTGCCTGCACCTCCGTTACCTTCGTATGTGTTTAAATGTATGACTTTCAATGGCGTTTTCAAATGAGTCCGATTGTTCAAAATTACACATTATTGTAAACCTTTATGGCAAAGTCTTTGTGTATTTTAGTCTACCGCCGTCCATGTCTATTCTCAAATGCCCGTTATTTAAAAACAGCATATGAATAACCAGTTAACCGACAGAGCATTTTGGGTACATTATTGGGAAAGTAAAACAGGTCTATCTGTTCCTATCCCTGCAAATTACTTATTTCACCAGCAATTGCACGACATCATTGTCAAAAACAAGGTGCAAACGGCAATTGAACTCGGTGGTTTTCCTGGCTATTATACCGTTTTTTTAAGGAAGTATTTCAAGTTGGATGTAACGCTGCTGGATTACTTTGTGCACCCACCGATCATAAAAGATCTGCTGGAAAGCAACGGATTGCAACAAAACGATATTAACATCATTGAGACTGATCTTTTTAAATATACACCGGAAAAGCAATACGACCTGGTCTTGTCTTGCGGTTTGATAGAGCATTTTCATGATACAGCAGATATCATTAACCGCCATGTTGCTTTTGTAAAGCCCGGTGGCACCTTATTTATCACGTTGCCCAACTTTAAAGCTTTAAATGGCTGGTTTCAGAGAA
>NZ_JAZQPU010000361.1:0-11663 GCF_045628745.1 Pedobacter sp. | reverse complement strand
CCCCTATCGGTAAAATTGACGATGTTATGGTCTTTCATAAACTGGCGATATTCGTCGCCAGTGAGCACCTCCAATGTTTTTGCTACAGAGGAGATACCTGCATAAGTATCATAACTGGTAACAATAGACCCGACGGTTCCTTTTTTGGTGGTGATAATAACGACACCATTGGCACCCCTTGAGCCATAAATAGCTGTAGCAGAAGCATCCTTTAAAATCTCTATTGATGCAATGTCTGCCGGGTTAATGGAGTTTAAAGGGTTTACAGGTTCCTGGTTAAATACATTCAAGGCCGTAGTACCGATATTACTTTGCCTTGTAGAGTTAGATAACTGTAAGGGCACCCCGTCAATTACATAAAGAGGATCGTTACCTGCGGTTATGGAAGTACCGCCCCTGATTCTGATGGTAGAAGCACCTCCTGGTTTACCACTGGCTGCAGTAACGTTGACACCGGAGATTTTTCCCTGCAAGAGTTGTTGAGGATTGGTGACCACCCCTTTATTAAATTCTTCAGGTTTTAAAGAAGCTACTGAACCTGTAACATCACTTCTACGCTGCGTTCCATAGCCTACAACAACTACTTCATCCAAGGCTTTAGTATCTGCGGTTAATTTTACGGTTAGCACGCGGTTAGTAGGAATAGCGACCTCCTGGCTTTGGTAGCCAATAAAAGAAAACACAAGTGAACCACCGGCGCTCAGTTGATCAGGTAAGTTGAGAGCGAAATCACCTTTTTCATTAGTTGTGGTGGAAATACTGTTATTACCCTTCAACCTTACACTTACCCCGGGCAAGGGGCCTTTTTCATCTGTAACATGCCCAGTGATGACCACCGTTTGCATTACATGCTTCACATAGTCATCCTTTATATGACTTGCCATTAAAAGCTGCGTTCCTATTAAAATATTCAAGAGAACCTTGAACATCACTTTTGACCCTTTTATGAAATAAAAGGGGATAGACCTATAACATTTTTTCATAAGTGTACATTTGGTTTAATAAAAAGCTGTAAATGAGGATGCCTGGTCTTATTTTTAATTAGGGACCATTAAATGGATTACATTTTGATTTAATATGTATCTCCATAAATGGAGTAAGATCTCCAAACTGTTGTCTTTGCGAATTAGTTATGATATGAATACCCATAATTTAACTATTTAATATTTGCACTATAGATTGCGCAAATGAGTAAGGAATACATCTGGTAACATAAACTTAAGCTATGTTGCACAAAGTTGCAACCTGTAGCATCCTGTGTACATTCGATTTTTTGGCAAAAAAAAAACCCGCCTTTATTTTCATAAAGGCGGGTTAATAAATAGGCTTAAATTTTACTTTGTTGTTTCCAGTTCTTCAACAGGATCCTCATCAGCATGTAAAGTATCTTTATGATCATCAGCATTGTAACTGGCTTCTAACTCGGCCAGTTTCTTTTTACCATAAGCTAGTTTAGTGATCAGTACAAACAATACCGGTACAATAAATAAGGCTAAAATGGTTGCTGAAAGCATACCCGCGGCTACCGTCCAACCAATGGTTTGACGGGAAGTTGCACCTGCACCCTGCGACAAGATCAAAGGAATAATACCTAAAATAAAGGCAAGGGAAGTCATGATAATTGGTCTCAACCTTAACTTAACGGCTTCAATTGTAGCAGCAAGTAATGGCATGCCCCAATCAACACGTTCTTTGGCAAACTCTACAATTAAAATTGCATTCTTTGCTGATAAACCAATTAAGGTAATTAAACCAATCTGTGCGTAGATATTTAAATCTAATTTCGGAAGGAAAATCAAGGCCAGGATGGCACCAAATAAACCTAAAGGCACACTTAGTAAAATTGAGAATGGTACAGACCAACTTTCGTAAAGTGCAGCCAATAGCAAGAATACGAAAATAACAATTAAGGTATAGATTAGGGTTGTACTGTTACCAGCCTCTTGTTCCTGTGCACTTAAACCAGAGAAGTCAAAGCTATAACCAGTAGGCAAAGTCTGAGCAGCCACTTCTTGTAAAGCTTCTAAGGCCTGACCACTACTGTAACCTGGTTTTGCAGCACCACTAATTTCTATAGAACGGAATAAGTTATAGTGATTGATGATGGATGCATTTTCTATTTTTCTGTAGCTCACCATGCTGCTTAAAGGCACCGTACTACCACTGTTATTTTTAACATAGATGTTGTTCAGGTTTTCAATATTCTTCCTGTACATGGTATCTGCTTGTGATACTACCCTGAAATTACGGCCGTATCTGGTAAAATCATTCACATAACTGGAACCAAAATAAGTAGAAATTGTGCTGTACACAGCGCCAATAGACACACCCATTTTTTTAGCCTGCTCCCGGTCTATCGTAAGTTTATAATTCGGCGTATTGGCACTAAACAAGGTATAAGCCATGGCAATTTCCGGACGCTGATTTGCGGCACCCAGGAACTTTCCAATCACCCCTTCAAACTTTTTAATGTCACCGGCTTGTTGCTCCTGAATCTGCATGGTAAAACCACCACTGTTACCTAAACCTGGAATTGGTGGTGGTTGTACCACTAATATATTACCTTCTTTATCACCAGCAAATGCTTGCTGCACTTTGGCGATAACTTCTGATACCACAACCTTACGGTCATCCCAGTGTTTCAACTGCACGAAAAACGTCGCCGCATTTGATTTAAAGGAAGAGTTTAAAATGTTAATACCAGAAATTGACACAACAGTTTTTACATCTGGATTCTCTTTACGGATGGTTTGTGTAATTCTTTCTACAAAAGCATTTGTACGACCAGAAGAAGCACCTTCAGGCAAAGTTACCCCCATCAGGAACACCCCTGCATCTTCACTAGGAATAAAACCTGTAGGTTTTGCTTTAAACATCGCCAGGGTACCCACATATATACATACCAGCAGGATCATCATCAATGGTGCTTTTTTCAATGACCAACGCACACCTTCTGAGTATTTTGAAGTTACTTTAGCAAACCAAACGTTAAATTTGTAAAACAACTTGTTTAAGCCTTTCGACTCCTTGTTCAGGCTCATTGGTTTTAACAGTATTGAACATAGCGCTGGCGTTAATGATAGGGCAATAAAAGCCGAAATTAATACCGATACCGCAATGGTAATGGCAAACTGTTGGTACAACTGCCCCACCATACCTGGAATAAAACCAACCGGAATAAATACTGCAGCAAGAATTAAAGCAATGGCAATAACCGGTGCCGTAATATCTTTCATCGCTTTTCTGGTTGCTTCTGTTGCATCTAATCCCTCATGGTCCATATAATGCTGTACCGCTTCTACCACAACAATGGCATCATCCACTACAATACCAATGGCCAGTACGAAGGCAAGCATGGTTAAAATGTTTACTGAGAAACCAAATAGGGTAAAGAAGATAAAGGTACCTACAATAGATACTGGAATAGCAATAACCGGAATAAGCGTTGCTCTCCAACTCTGAAGGAAGATAAACACCACAATGGTTACCAAAATTAATGCTTCAATTAAAGTGTGTACAACACTATTAATCGATACATTCACGATGGAAACCGTTTCATAGCCAATGGTATAATCTAAATCTTTAGGGAAGGATTTTTTCAAATTCTCTAAAGCAACCGTAATACCTTCGGCCGTTTGCACCGCGTTACCACCTGGTGTTTGATAAACTCCCATCATGGATGAAACTTTACCGTTTAATTTTGCTACTGTTGCATAAGAAAACTCTCCTAATTCAACCCTTGCAATATCTCTAAGGTATACCGAAGAACCATCAGTAGATGTTTTTACAATGATGTTTCTAAATTCTTCTTCAGAACTTAATTCACCATCTAAAATAACGTTGAATTCAAAAGTCTGGTTGTCCACTTGAGGTGCACCCCCAACTTTACCACCCGGCATTCGTGAATTTTGCTCCGCAATAGCTGCATTAACTTCCGCAGCTGTTAAACCTAAACTTGCCATTTTGCTTGCATCCAACCAAATACGCATAGAGAAAGGCTGGCCGAAGGCCGTCACATCACCTACACCAGGAACCCTTAACAAGGCATCCTTAACGTATAGGTTGACATAATTCGAAAGGAATTTTTGGTCGTATGTGCCATTTGGAGAATATAAACCCAAAATCATCAAGATATCGGTATTCGCTTTTTTAGTCGTTACCCCTAAACGTCTAACAGCTTCAGGTAACGCAGGTTCAGCAATACCGACCCTGTTTTGGACATCAAGGGCAGCAATATCGATATCTGTACCTACTTCGAAAGTAACCGTAATGGTAGAACGACCATCGGCAGTACTGGAAGAAGTCATGTATTTCATGCCCGGTGTACCGTTAATCTGACTTTCGATAGGTGTGGTTACCGTTTGCTCAACTGTTTCTGCATCGGCACCTGTATAAGTCGCTGCCACCGAAACGGTCGGTGGGGCAACGCTTGGATATTGACTGATCGGCAAGGTGTTCAACACAATGACACCGATCAATACAATCAATATGGAAATAACGATGGCCGTGACCGGACGTCGAATAAATACTTCTGAAATCATATGATTATTATTGGATTAAAAATTAATTTTTTGTTGCCGCAACAACAGCACCTGGTCTTACGTTTTGTCCACCTTCAGCAACAATTACGTCACCTTTTTCGATACCGCTTTTGATGACCACTTTATCACCAAATACACTACCGATTTTCACGATACGTGCTTCTGCTTTACTGCTATCGCCAACAACGAAAACAGAATAAGAACCTAATGACTCAGCAACAGCTTTGTAAGGTATAGCTACTTGTTTTCCTTCAGATCTGTTCAGCACTTTTAAATTACAGTTCATACCGGCAAGTAAAGCGTTTTTAGCATTCGGGAAGCTGATACGCACTTTAATAGTTCCAGCAGTAGGATCTACAGCACGGTCAATAGTAACAAGTCTACCAGACATCTGGTAAATGCTCTTGTCTTGCATTTCTAAGCGGAACACTGAATCTTTAAGTACAGAAGCGTTATTTTGTAAGCCTACAAAACGAGCAATGTCGCGTTGGTTTACTGCAATATCTACTGCAATAGGATCTGTTGTAGACACAGTATTTATTAAGGTAGAACCCGGGGTTACAAAAGCACCTAATTTAACTTGCGAAATACCAATTGTTCCATTTAATGGAGAAACAATAAGGGAACGCTTTAAGTCCGAAGCTACAGAAGCTAAAGCAGCTTCAGCAGCAGCAACTTGAGAAGCAGCATTAGCTAAGTCAGTTAACGCATAGTCAACACGTTGCTTAGCAATGGCTTCTTGTTGATTTAATTTTGTATAACGGTCTGCATCTTTTTTAGCTTTAGCCTGGTTAGCTTTAGCGACAGCCACATTTGCTAATGCAGAACGATGAGCGGCAACGTATTTAGTACGGTCAATTTCATATAATTTCTGACCTTTTGTTACTTTCTGACCATCTTTAACATAAATAGCAGTAATGTAACCACCTACTTCAGCACGAAGTTCTACTTCATTTAATGGAACGACTACGCCAGGATAAGTATCCACAACAGTTACATCTTCAACATCTGCTACATAAGTAGTTACTGGTGTTGGTGGTGGAGCTGTTGGAGCGGTAGTTGGATTTGAGTTTCCACATGAGGCTAAAACGACTGTACCCAATAGGAAAAAACCTGATTTTATAAATTTAGAGTTCATTGCTGTTTATTAATTTGTTAAAGTGATAGTACCTAAAGCTTGTTTTACATCTAGTTTGGCAGAAAGCAAACTATATAGGGAGTTAAGATAGTTGAGTTGTGCAGTACGCAAATCTGTTTCTGAAGTCATCAGGTCTAAATAGGTTTTGATACCCTCATCATATTGAAGTTTGATGGTATTGTATACTTGTTTAGAAATTTCAACGTTTGCATTAGCAGTTTTCCAATCGTTAAGGTTAGATTTATAAGTTGCCAAAGCACGTTCATACTGCGTATTGATTAAATTCCTGGTGTTTTCTAAATCAAGATCAATTCTTCTTTCCTGTAATTGAGATTTTCTGATTTCCTGGATACGTTTAGTGCCCTGAAAAATAGGAACATTTAATTTTACGCCAACAACAGAACCTGGAAAAGACTGATTATATAAGTTACCAAAGTCATTATCCAAATAGTTCCAGCTGTAATTGATAAAACCAGAAAGTTTAGGCAGATAAGCCGCTTTGTTATAACTTGTATTGATGCCTTGCAGTTGTTTTTGTGTTTCTAACTGGCGGTATTCAATACGGTTTTGGAAATTAAGCATTTGTGTAGTATCCATTAAAACCTCTTGCTCCATAGTTTGCGCATTGAAAGTCAAGCTGAAATCTTTAGTTGGGCTATAACCGATCAGTCCTTTTAAATAAGCATACTTGTATTTAAGCAGCTCATCTGTTCTTTTCTTATCCGCTCTCGAGTTACTTAAACTAATTTGAGCACGTTGATAATCGGTTTTATCTACCAATCCGCTTTCAAATTGTGCTTTTGCATCATTAAGTTGTTTTTCTAAACGAGCAATGTTTTCAGAGATGATCTGTAACTGCTCCTGACTGGTCAGGATGTCAAAGAAAGCTTTACTCACATCAACAATAGTTGTAATTTTAGTGCTTTCTGTTGTTTGCTTATATTGTTCTCTATAATACTTAGCAGATTTTGAAGCCTGAATTAAACCAGCATTTAAGAATTGCTGATCAGCTTGTAAAATTACTGAAGAGGTATTTTTAGAACCAAAAGTAATATAAGAAGTTTCGCCATTTGTCGTTAATGCATTAACCGTTTGTTTCAGGTTATGGTTAAAATTTGCATCAGCGTTAACTTGAGGTAACCAACCCGAAAGGGCAGATTTAATGTCACGCTCGCCGATTTCTTCATCGATCAGCGCTTGCTTAACTTCTGGCTTATTTTTTAAAGCGTACTCAATAACCTGAGGAAGAGTAGCATTTTGCAGGATTTCTGTTTCCTGTGTAGTTTGTGCGTCGGTGGTACCTGGCAAGAGTATTGGAATAAAGCCGAGGAGCACAAAGAATAACTTGTGGATTTTCATTTATATAACTTTGTTTTACAGATAATGGAAAGGATAACTAAAACGACAACAAAATCGTTCCCCTTTATAAGGCTAAATTTGAGGGTTTTGCTTAATGAGGTATTATCCTTCTTCTAATAGTCGCAAAAGTAATTAAAGTCTTTAATTTTTTTTGTCACATTCTGACTGAACAAAGTAATTTTATCACTGAAGTGGAGCATTTGAATACCCAAATGTAGCTTGACTAACAGCTAGCTAAAAGTCAGTTAATTTACCCGGTAATGCTCCGGTGATGCTCGTTTGAGCTTAAGGAATAACCGTTCTAAGTTTAAATAATCAGCGTTCAGTAAGATATCGCTGTCAGTTCATACCATAGGAGGTATCTTTGCAAAAACATTATATATTAGTATCAACCACTACAGGATGATAAAGCACATCAAATTTAATCAACAAAATAGAGACTTTTATAAATACTTCAGGTTTATCATTATGCCAGTGGTGTTTATGGGTTTTTATATCTTAGCCTTTCTGGTCGATCCTTACCGGGACTGGTCTGCTTATTTTGCACGCAGCACTACCAACGTCATCAGGGAGTGGGCATTTGTGGCCTTCTTTTGCTTTAGTTTAACCGAAATAAGTTTAATTGTTGCCCGTAAACTTGACAAATATATCCCTTGGGTAGTTTACCCCCTTGGCAGGTTTATTACGCAACTGAGCCTTCAGATTTTCTCTACCATCGTTTTTCAATATATATTTCTGCAGGTTTCTAAATACCTTTTCATTGGCAATGTGGAGTTCAATAATTTAGATGCCATTGTACTGCGACAGTCACTAGTGGTATGCCTGTTGCTGTCTATTCTGATTAGTTTTATTTACACGGGAAATTTCTTCCTGGAGAAATGGAAAGATGCCATCCTGGAGACTGCTGAGCTGAATTTGAAAACGGCAGAGCTGAAACGTATTGCCCTGGAGGCACAGCTGCAATCTTTAAAAGCTCAGCTTGATCCACATTTCATGTTTAACAACTTCAGTACCCTTTCGGCACTGATTACCGAAGACCGGTCTCTTGCCCAACACTTTCTTGAAAATTTATCTCGAGTGTACAGGTATATGATTATCAACCTCAATAAGAACATTATTTCTGTGGAAGAAGAGATTAAATTTGCACAGGCTTATTTTTATCTGATTAAAATACGGCTAGGCGACAATGTTAGGATGGAAATAAACATTAATGATGAGATTTTGAAAAAAGGAATCCCTCCTATTACTTTACAGTTGTTGCTGGAAAATGCCATCAAACATAACATGGCCTGCAGGGCTAAGCCTTTGTTAATTTCCATTACCATGGATGGTGAAGATCTCCTGGTAATTTCCAACTCGCTGCAAAGACTTAATTACAACATCCCTTCTACAGGTACAGGCTTAAAGAATATTGAAAGCAGGTATAACCTTTTATCAGATCAGACATTTGAAATTTTAGAAACAGAAAGCAAATTCATCGTTAAACTACCATTGTTAAGTATTTAATTTGTCTTGTTTTCCTTACCTTTTGCCTTTTGTAAAACTAAATTAGCCTTTGTAAGGCTATCCTTTGTAAAATCTATGAAATCCCACTCCTGCGATGAACATCCTGATTATAGAAGACGAGCAACGTAATGCCAACAGGCTACAAAATCTACTCCACGAAATCAACGAAGAAATTAAGGTAGTTAGCATTTTAGAAAGCGTTGCAGAAAGCATAGAATGGTTTGCTGAACATCAGGAGCCGGAACTGATTTTGATGGATGTGCGCCTTGCTGATGGCTTATGTTTTGAAATATTCTCCGCTTGTACCATTACAGCCCCGGTCATTTTTACCACGGCTTATGATGAATATGCTATTCGTGCTTTTAAGGTAAATAGCGTAGACTATTTGCTGAAGCCTATTGATAAGCTGGAATTAGCTGGTGCCTTGAATAAACACAAGCAACTAACGGCACAAAAACAAACGGGCGAAATAATCCATAACCTGGTAGACATTATTAAAAAACCGGGAGCCATTTACCGCACGAGGTTTTTAATTCCTATCCATGATGGTTATAAAACCATAAAGGCCAATGAGATACTCTATATCTATTCGGAGTTTAAAGTATCTCATGCAGTTTTAGAAAACGGGGAAATCCAGGCCATCCTGTTTACCATGGATGAACTTGAAGAGCAGTTGGATCCAGAGGTATTTTTCAGGGCCAACCGCCAGTATTTAATCAGCATCAACAGCATTAGCAGCATCCATAATTACTTTAATGGGAAGCTTAAAGTGATGTTAAACGGGCAAAAGATAGAAACAGAAATTTTCATTAGCCGGGAAAAGGCCACCTTATTTAAGCAATGGCTAGACAGATAAGGACAGTTATCATTTTGGTAGCAGTATTTTCGTAGCTTTGCAACATAAAACGAACACATTACCATGGCAGTATTACATAGAAAAGAAGAAAAAATTGAAGCGGTATTAAGTAAACTGCCAAAAGAATATACAGATAAAGAGTTTGTAGAAACATTTATACAACTTTACTCAAAAGATTGGGGAAAGATCAAAGCGAACTATATCAAGCAGTCGCAGGATAAGGAACCTGGTACAGTGATTAATATGCCCAAACCAGAGCTTTATCTGAAGAGCATTTTAGAGGTTTATCTTCAGAATAGAAAGAAATAAGCCTATTTTAGGCTATGGTAATTATTAGGTTTAGGTTACCTTTCAGAAAGTTAATTCCATGAATAGGCCGTTCATTTTTTCAATGAACGGCCTATTCTTTTATCGTTGTAGGTTAAAAAACTGTTATTTCACAGCTTCTACTCTAAACCAATCTACATCGGCATATCCAGAATCGTTTATTTGCGTATCTCGGATGGCATATAAGCCTAAAGTAGCACCTATCCATTTTCCAGGTTTGGCTATGAAGGTTTCACCTGCAGCGGTATATTTTCGATCGTCCAAGCTATAAAACCAATTACATTTACCACCTTCAGTTACTTTTACCCTGAGGTAAACATATTGATTTGTTTTGATGGAGGTCAGTACAGAAACGGATTCTTTTCCTGTAGTTAAGCCCTTTTTACATACGCCAAAATTTAAGGTCTGTCCTTGTTTGCCATTTTTGATATAGATGTGGCTATAGTCTTCCCCAACAACAGCAAACCCTGCCATCTCCTGTTCAATCTTTTCATTTCCTGTCAATTTGATTTTTGCAGTAGCCATAAAATTTTCTGCAGGAAATTTCTGAGTGAGGATATTAGGTACATCTAACAAGTTGTTTTTTGACACATCGAGAAGTTTCTTTCCTGATTCAGGTACTTTCATGGTATATAACCTTAATGCACCCTGCTGACCAGGCATGAGCCATGTGCCATCTGGATTGGCCTGCCATTGCCATTGCTTACCTAATATTGGGGAATTGAATTCATCTGATTCTGCTGGCGTCTGGATAGGATATGTCTTTCCTACGTTGGGTTTTTTATATTCCATCACAGGTTCACCAACACCCTTACCATTTTTGTCTACGCCTATCACAGGCCAATCGTTTACCCATTTCATGGGTTGCAGGTGCACTACTCTTCCATAAGCATCCTTATCCTGGAAGTGAACAAACCAGTCTTCTCCAGTTTGGGTATCTATCCAGGCTCCCTGATGAGGACCATTGACAGTCGTTTTGCCTTGATCCATCACCACTTTCCGCTCATAAGGGCCATAGATATTTTTAGACCGCAGCACTAACTGCCAGCCGGTAGACACACCTCCTGCTGGAGAAAATAAATAATAATATCCATTTCTCTTGTACACTTTAGGTCCTTCTATAGTAGGGTCTAATTCATGACCATCGTAAACGATCACTCCCCTATCCAACACCTTATCGCCAGTAGAATTTAGTTTAGCCAAAGCCACTACACTTTTAACACCGGCTCTGCTGCCCGCATAGGCAAAAGCGAGGTAGTTTTTACCGTCCTCATCCCAAAAAGGACAAGGGTCAATCAATCCTTTTCCTTCGAAAACCAATACAGGATCACTCCATTCACCTTTTGGATCTTTGGTTTTAGTCATATAAATCCCAAAATCAGGGTCGGGATAATAGATGTAAAATTCTTTGTCGTGAAACCTGATGGCAGGGGCCCACACTCCATTGCCGTGCTGTACTTTGTTAAATACATCGTAGGGTTTTTGCCTGGGCAAAACATGATTAAGGATAGTCCAGTTGACCAGGTCTTTAGAATGCAGCAAGGGAAGGCCCGGGGCATGGTTAAAACTGGAGGCAATCATATAGAAATCATCCCCTACTCGTATGGCGTCTGGGTCTGAGTAATCTGCGTTTAAAATAGGGTTTTTATATTTTCCATTCCCTAAATCGGATACCCAAACTTTAGAGATGGTATTTTGAATGGTAGAATTCTGAGAAAAGGACTCAGTTTGACTTACAACAAGACAGCACAGGATACTGAAAAGATGTTTTCCGTGCATTTTTAATAAGGGGATGTGCATAAATAATATTAGCTGGTTTCTGATTTGGTTGTTCCAGCAAGATAAACATTTCTATCCTCCCATCAATAAGTGAGACATAAATTAAGGTTTCTGCTTCATCATTTGCAATCCGGCCAACCATCGACATTCCAATATA
>NZ_JAZQPU010000360.1:0-1528 GCF_045628745.1 Pedobacter sp. | reverse complement strand
CATTTTCAAACAATTAGAAATTAACAAGGCAGCCAAAGCTTGTACAGGAATGAAATAATAAGGACGACTTGGAAATTCATAACCCTCGTAAAGAGTAATCATGGTTAGCACAAGACAAAAGCAAAAAAAGAATAATAAATTGGCAAGGGTAAATAGTTGAATCTTATTTTTCATGATATTGTTGTCGTTTTTATAAATAGGGAGACAAGAGGAGGGGATAAGCATTAATTTATAATTTTAATTAACTTTGAGTATGCTAAACCTTAAGTAGCCATTCTCTATTTTTTGTACTTGTTTTTTTGCATCAAAAACATTTAAATTAAACTTAGCTTCTAATAAATAATCTGATTTCCTTTTTTGTAAACTTATAATTTCAAATTTAGAATTTTGTTGATCAGTTTGAGTAATTGAAGCAGGTTTACTTAAATCGTTTTCACCATATGACTTAAAGTCACCACGAGTATTTATCATCCTAATTGCAATTCCAGAAATTGAATTGTCTCTCCAGAAATCTGTTGAGTATTTATACATTCCTGTTGAAAACATATCTGTCTTGTTTTTTGGGAAGTTTAGATAGGAGCCATTGTTCTCATTTGTATTCGTGGTTTCAGCATTAGAATAGACTTTTATGAATGATAAAAACATAAACGAATTAACTGCTTTAATAGTAAAGTCTCGCACAAATAAAATTGAATCTTTATCACCTTGGATGAGATAGTTGAAATTAACACCCGAAGTGATTTTCGTATTTGATTCTGTTGTATATATTGAAGCTCTTTCAACATTGCTGGAGGTATACTTCTCCCCGTTAACAGTATAGGATACAGAATCTTTAAGAAGTTCTAATGGTGGTTCAGCTTCAGTTTCCAATTCGGTATTTTCCTTATCACATGCAGCAAGCATAAAGATGATGGATAACCCAAGCAGATATTTCAATTTCATATTGATTTATGGTTTGTAATCAAAACTATAAATAATTATCAGTAAAAATGGATACGCATAAAATAAAACTCAATTTGCCATACCGATGTTACTGAACTGAATGAAAATTAAATCCAACAAGCTTTGTTAAAGGAATACAAGAGGAGGAGAATAGCCTTAATTTATTCATCGAATGAGCTGATTTACGGTTACCATTATAGTAAAAACAATAACAAAGCATTTTAATAACTTGGAGTAGCTTAACTGACAAGCATCAATTTGAATCATATTATCCAGTGTTAATAGAATGACCTGCAAAATTGAAAACATTCTAGGTTGACAATTAGGGAAATTTAGGCGTATAAAAATGCTAAGACAATTAGAACTGCTGAAAAGAAGTGTTAACTTATCCGTTCTAAAATCTGAACCTTACGGAAGTGTAATAACCTAATTTTAATAACTAATAAGATTTACATTCTTTTTTCTTTCTTTTATAATTCTATTCATATTATCCTTAATTATAGGATTCCCAAATGCTGCTTATACCCACAGTATAAGTAAGGGCGAATCGGGAATCGCAGAAGGTTATAGTTTTGAAGTAGCGGGT
>NZ_JAZQPU010000359.1:0-1921 GCF_045628745.1 Pedobacter sp. | reverse complement strand
TATTGCTATGAAGAGGTATATGCGGTTTTATGGGTTCGACCTGGTCGTCAAATAGCGGCAGTCTGTCCATATTATTTTTCAGGATGTTCTTTATGCGCAGGTAAGAGCAGCTATCTGTAGCTAAAGCCCTTTTGCAGGCATAATTGAGTCGCTCAGAACCATAGGAACGGTTCAGATGGATAATGCCCAAAGAGCGCTTATAGCTTATTTCCGGGTAATCCTGCGAGGCCAGTATCTTTTCTATGCATGCCAAAACATATTCACCGTGCGGCAGCGCTTTTTTCCTGAAGAACTCAGGGCTCCAATCCGTGTAGAACTTATGTGTGCTGCTCAGATGATCGGTGTTGGTGATATAGCTGCCCTTGTTCAGGTTGCGCTGATGCAGCGCAATCCGCTCATGATTATAAAAGATCTCAACACGGCTCCTGGTGTAATGGATCATTGTCTCCTTTCCGATATACCGGTATGGAACGCTATAGTAACACTTATCGGGCGAAAAATATGCGTAGCCCATCTTCTGCACCTTGGCTCTTTTATAGTCTTTCATTTCATAGGTACTGGGCGGTAGCTCTTTAAGATACTGACGTTCAATACTCTGGAAGAGTTCAATACGGCTGGATTCCTTTCGTTTGAACAAAAGAGTGTTGTACCACTCCAATAAGACGGAAATTTCCCTATTAAGATCATCCAGAGAAAAGAAGGTCATCTCCCGTAAGGGATAATAAATACGTTGGTAGACCAAATGCACCGCATTCTCAACCAGCGCCTTGTCCTGGGGAGCGTAGCTACGGGTGGGATTGATGACACAATTATAATGGCGGGCAAAGTCTTTAAAGCTACGGTTGACATCGGCTTCGTATTTACTCGATCTATTAACTGCGGACTTTAGGTTGTCCGATACAATCGCTTTAGGCGATCCACCATAAAAACGTAAGGCATTTGCACAACAGGATAGCATGTCTTCGCGTTTCTGGCTCATACATGCCTGAACATAGGTGTACTGGCTACAGGGAAGTATGGCTACAAATACTTCCACGGGAACAATCTCTCCGGTCTGCTTATCGATGATCTGCAGCTTTTTACCGGCGAAGTCTATGAACATTTCTTCGCCAGCGATGTGCTGAAGTTTCATTGAGCCTTTTTCTTTAGGGTATTTACGGCGGAAATGCTCAAGAAACTGCGTATAACTGTAGGGCTCTGTTGCTAGCTCAACATATAGCTGATAATGATACAGAAAGGTAAACCCCGGGTGATTCCGGGCCTTGTTGACACCCTCAAAGTAAAGCATGAGCTCATTATGGCGTACCGGGTCGAGTGTAGTATGTGACGAAAATAGTTCTGATAAAGCAGGGGTATCCAACCCCAAAAGCTCCTGAAATGAATAGTCGCTACCAGCAAAGAGTTGCATATAGGTATTGACAGTATTACGGGAAATACCGAGAACAGAACCTATTTTACGGTTACTGTAACCCTCCAGATGTAATGTGAGTATTTGTTTTAAGTCCATCGGATCAAGTTTGTTGGCCATATCGCTGTATTTAAAAGCGATAAGGTAATTCTTTCTTGATCTTTTTAAAGTGGCACAATTCGAACCGTAAAAACGGATAGATGGACGTAAATTAAACCACTAAAGTGGCATCATTTAAACCGTAATTGCTGGCACTAACAGGCCGAAATAGCTGGCACAATTCGAACCGTAATATCCAGATTCAATGGTTTGACTTGGCGCAGCAGCGAATTAAGAGCAAAGGAATATCCACACGACCTTTACGCAATGATTTCAAAAGAAATTAGTCTTGCCTTTGACCAGAAGAAAGTTAAGACCCTGAAAGGGCTTGAAAGCGTGGCTAATACAAACGCAATTGTATGCAGGAACTTTAATTACCTAGGAAATTTCAATCAGCTAGCAGGTCATGAATGT
>NZ_JAZQPU010000358.1:0-11443 GCF_045628745.1 Pedobacter sp. | reverse complement strand
CCATTTTGAACCGTATACTGTTTTGGTTTAAAGTATAAATCTAACGTTATTTACCTAAATATACAAATCGCAGAAAAATACTAGGCGAAATCGTCAATAAGAAATACGAATAGTTCTTTAGGACCGTGAGCGCCCAAAACGAGGGTTTTTTTTCAATGTCAGCAGTACGGCTCGGGCCGGTGATTGTACTCACTAATGATGGAATATTATTGCCATACTTAGCTTTGATGAGCTGAAAACCGTCTTTCAGATCCATCACCAGCTGACCGGTACGTGCAATTACAATATGATGGTTGGGGTAAATGCTTAAGCGGCGACCAGCAGCATTCTTATTGGACACCATTACAGAGCCATTACGAGCGATTAGGGCTTCACATAGGGTTATGCCTACCTCAGCCATTTCAAAATCCTTGTCGGTCTCGTAAAAGGGAAATTCATAATGATTCAGGAGCTCCTGAAGCTCAGGCTCCCAACAGTAGATCTTGCGCCATTTGAATCTGGCCGCAAGGTCGAGCATGTTCTCGATAAAATCGATCCCATTCTCGCAGAAAATGAACTTACCGCCAACGGCGGTAAGTTCTTCTGCAAACAATATTTCAGGGATTTCTTCAGTCGCTTTATACAACGGAGAATCCTCAACATTAAGATAAGGAATGTCCCTTTTTTCCAAAAGGGCCTTCCTTATCTTCTTTAACATTAACTCTTTTGAAGAGATGCTTTCCTGCATATAACAGTCTTTATTCTTTCGGAAGTTGTCTGTTAAGACTCCGATTTTGCAGGGTTAATAATAGCAGTTGGATCAGCGGTTTCACCCACACCTTCATGAATCAGACCTTCTGCAGCCGGCGATTGATCACCAGTACCATTTACAAATTCATCGTAAGTGGTACGATTGTCAAAAGGACGTTTACCTAGGATTTCTTCAAGGTCAGTCTGGAACAAGATTTCTTTTTCAAGAAGCTTCTGCGCCAGCTTTTCAAGACCTTCACGTTTATCCGTTAACAGCTTTTTGGTCGTTTCGTAAGCATTTGCTATAATCGCACGCACTTCCTGATCGATCATTTCGGCAGTTTTGTCCGAATATGGCTTACTGAAGTTATACTCGTTCTGCGGATCATGGAAGGAAACATTACCAATATTGGTGTTCATACCATAGATCGTAACCATTGCGTAGGACAACTTTGTAATTCTTTCCAGGTCATTCTGTGCACCTGTCGAGATTTTACCGAAAACAATATCCTCAGCTACACGGCCACCGAGCGTCATACACATACCATCAAGCAACTGCTCAGTGGTATACAGGAACTGCTCTTTAGGCAAGTATTGCGCATAGCCTAGTGCTGCAACACCACGGGGTACGATAGATACCTTAACCAATGGATCTGCATGCTCCAGGAACCAGCCCGCAATCGCGTGCCCGGCTTCATGATAAGCAACAATTCTCTTCTCTTCAGGAGAAATGATCTTGTTTTTCTTCTCTAAACCACCAATCACACGATCAATTGCATCCTGGAAGTCCTGCATATCAACGTGCTCTTTGTTACGTCTTGCTGCAATAAGCGCAGCTTCGTTACATACGTTGGCAATTTCGGCACCGGCGAAACCTGGCGTTTGTGCAGAAAGCTTTTTAGCATCTACTACTTCAGCCGTCTTGATCGGTTTCAAGTGAACTTTAAAAATTTGCTCACGACCTACCAAATCTGGCTTATCAATGGATATCTGCCTGTCAAAACGTCCGGGACGAAGCAATGCCGAGTCCAAAACATCAGGCCTGTTGGTTGCAGCGAGGATAATGATACCAGAGTCGGTACCAAAACCATCCATCTCCACAAGCAACTGATTTAAGGTATTTTCACGCTCATCGTTGCCACCCATCATGCTGTTCTTACCACGAGCACGACCAATCGCATCCACCTCATCAATAAAGATGATACATGGGGCTTTATCTTTAGCTTGTTTAAATAAATCACGTACCCTGGAAGCACCTACACCTACAAACATCTCTACGAAATCAGAACCTGAAAGCGAAAAGAATGGAACCTGAGCTTCACCAGCAACAGCTTTTGCTAATAATGTTTTACCAGTTCCAGGAGAACCTACTAATAATGCTCCTTTAGGGATTTTACCCCCTAAATTGGTGTATTTCTTAGGGTTTTTAAGGAAATCTACAATTTCCATTACCTCTAATTTAGCTTCTTCAAGACCCGCTACATCGTTAAAAGTAACGTTTACCTGACTTTCTTTATCAAATAAGGTTGCTTTTGATTTACCGATATTAAAGATTTGACCACCGCCACCTCCAGCACCACCGCCCATACGGCGCATGATAAAAATCCAGAAGCCGGCAAACAATAAGATCGGTACAATAATGGTAAAAAACCAGGAGTTGAAAGTACTCTGTCTTGTTTCTTTAACCGCTAATATACGGGAACCTTCAGGAATATCCTTTTGTGATTCTTTAAGTTGTGCATCCAGTCCGTCCATTGAACCTGCGGTAAAATAAACTGTAGGACCTTCAGCGGCACCAAAATTACTTTTAGTGCGATAAGCATCGTATTTAGGATCTTTAATTCTGTCTTTTTTAATAAAAACATCAGCCCTAACCAAGTCTTCGTATTTATAAGCAATGATTTTCTCTACATCACCCTTTAAAAGCATTTCAGTTTCAAAAGTTTTGTAAGGAACAGGCTTGCTTGTGTCTGCATTAAAAAGAAACTGAAGTAAGATCAATCCCAGGATTATTGCAGCATAAACCCAAAAGATGTTGAATTTGCCCCCTTTTTGAGGCTTTTTAGGGATGTTAGGGATCCTTTTTATCAACTTGGGTTTTGTATTTTCTTTATCTTTAATCATTGATTCAAAATATTATATAAAAATTAAGCGCTTTGATATGAAGTAGTCAGGGCATCGCCCCACAAATCTTCAATCCCGTAAAAATTTCTTTTTTCCGTCTTAAAGATATGAACTACTACGTCAAAATAATCAAGAATTATCCATTCGGCATTTTCCTGACCTTCTTTACGCCAAGGATTTGATTGGGTTTTTTTGTAAATTTCATCTTCTACACTATCAGCGATGGCTTTTACTTGTGTAGCCGAATCTGCATTACAGATGATAAAATAATCTGAAGCAGCACTATTTAGGTCTCTTAAATCCAAACGCACAATATCATTACCTTTTTTTTCCTGTATACCGTATACAGCTATTTCGGATAAGTATGTTGACAGGTTTCCTATTTTCTTTTTTACCATTAAATTTTCTAGTTTTGATAACAAACAAATATAATTCAACACTTGCAAAATAACATTTTTTCGACACTTTTTATTGGTCAAAATCTTATCACATTATCAAGTGTGGATTCTACTAATAATTACTTAAAGCAATTGGTGTCAAATTCCGAGCCATTACCCGAGGGTACTGTTATTATGGCAGAAGATCAATTCGCCGGAAGAGGCCAGCAAGGTAATATCTGGCAGTCTGCACCTGGTAAAAATCTCACTTTCAGTATCTATTTAAAACCAGTTTTTTTGCCGCTTCATCAACAGTTTTTACTAAACATGGCGGTTAGCAATGCCTTAAATGATGCTTTGACCCATTTTTTAGGTCCGGGTGTAAAAATTAAATGGCCAAATGATGTTTACTATAATCATCAAAAACTAGGTGGCGTACTCATTGAAAATCAAATAAGTGGACAAACTTATAAAACCGGAATTATCGGCATAGGTTTGAATGTTAATCAGCTGGAATTCACGGGTGACTTAAACTCTCGCGTCACTTCGATCACACGAATTTTACATAAAAATGTTAATTTGATTGAGCTATTAGCAGTTCTTTGTAGTCATATAGAAAGTCAATATTTAAAATTGAAGGCTAATCACTTTCATTCGCTGCAAGAAGCCTATCTAAAAAACCTGTTTTGGTTTCAGGAAAAAGGTAAATTCAGGCATGATGGCCTGATCATTGAAGGTGTTATTACAGGTGTCTCTGAACAAGGCTTGTTAATGATCAGCAGTGGAGGAGTGGAGAAAGCTTATCAGTTTAAAGAGATAGAATTTTTAATTTAATTGGCTACACGATGCGCTCTGTATTTGGACAGGGATGAATCAATTTAAAACAAATAAAATATCCAATGAAACGATCAGGGGCTAATGCTCACAAAAAAAACGGAATGCTGCTCCTGACGCTTCCTAACCGTTAAAACACAAAATACAAAAAATGAAAAAACTAACCTTAATTTTATCTTTGTTCCTTTTTACTGCCGCAGGCGCATTTGCACAGATTGAAAACCCCGTAACGTGGTCTTACGGACAAAAGAAAATTAGTAAAACAGAGGCTATCATTTACTTAAAAGCAACCATTGAAGATGGCTGGCACATTTATTCACAAGATCTAAAACCTGGTGGGCCGATTAAAACCAGTTTTACCTTTGCCCCATCAAAGGATTTTGTAAAAGTAGGGAAGACCATAGAGCCTAAAGCAATGAGCAAATTTGAGAAAGTATTCAATATGAATGTTGGCTATTTCGAAAAACAAGTAATTTTCCAACAGAAGGTAAAGCTTTTAAAACCAACAGCTACCATAAAAGGTACGCTTGAATATATGGTTTGTGATGAAAGTAAATGTTTGCCACCAACGGAAGTAAACTTTACGGTTCAGGTAAAGTAATTTGATGCTGATAATGACATTTTATTGTAACAAGCGCAGCCTAAACAGCTGCGCTTTTTTTGTTCCCAGATAATTATCCTTAATTTCACGGCCTTAATAAAAATTATGCATAAGTTCATACTCATTTTAGGCATTTTGCTAAGTTTCAGTCTCTTAAATCCAGCTGGTGGTTTTGCTTTTCAGCAAAGTCAAGATACCACGGTGGTTGCTGATGATATTGAATTTACTGAAATTGGCCCTGAAGTCGATACCGCAGTAAACCATACACAGCAGGATACCCTCAAAAAAGATAGCGTTCAAACCGGAGTTCAACACCAGGTGGCAGAAATTGCAGCGCCTGTAGAAATACAGAAAACATTATGGCAAACCTTCCTTGAGGGGCTTGCAGGTGGTTTTATTGCCTTTCTGATGCCCTGTATTTTTCCTATGGTGCCTTTAACGGTAAGTTATTTTACTAAAAGAGCAGGCAGCAGAAGAAAAGGAATTGGGCAGGCAATTATTTATGGCCTTTCCATCATTGTTATCTATGTAGCTTTTGGCTTATTAATTACAGTTTTATTTGGCTCAGCTAAGCTTAATGAGTTGAGCAGCAGTGGCTGGTTTAATTTTGCCTTCTTTATTTTGCTCATTGTATTTGCTATTTCTTTTTTTGGGGCTTTTGAAATTACTCTTCCAAGTTCTCTTGTTAATAAAATAGACCAGAAAGCAGATGATAGTAAAGGTCTGGGTGGAATCTTTTTCATGGCAGCATCACTGGCCTTAGTTTCCTTTTCATGTACAGGGCCAATTATAGGTACATTATTGGTGCAAGCGAGCTCTAAAGGCGATATTTTAGGCCCAGCTATAGGTATGTTCGGCTTTGCCCTTGCTTTGGCCTTGCCTTTTACCTTGTCTGCTGTTTTCCCCGGCTTTTTAAACAGTATGCCTAAGTCGGGCGGCTGGCTTAACAGTCTAAAAGTATGTTTAGGGTTTTTAGAACTGGCTCTTGCCTTAAAGTTCCTTTCCGCTGCAGATTTAGTATGGCATTGGGAGTGGTTTGACAGGGAGATTTTCCTTGTTTTATGGGTCGTGATCTTTATTTTAATGGGTATTTATATCTTGGGTAAACTTAAGTTTTCTCATGATAGTGATGTGCCTTATGTCTCAGTTCCACGGTTATTTTTTGCTATTTTGTCCTTATCATTTGGTTTATACCTGGTTCCAGGCCTATGGGGTGCACCCGTTAATATTTTAAGTGGCATAGCTCCACCTTTAAATACTCAGGATTTTATCCTTGGTGGAAGCACACAAAGTAGTGGTGGTAGCGTTTCTACAGACTTTCCTTCAAAAGTTAAATATGATGATGTATTGCACCCACCGCATGGTTTCCGTGCTTTCTTTGACTTAGAAGAAGGAATGGCCTATGCTAAATCAGTCAATAAACCGGTCTTGATTGACTTTACCGGCCATGCTTGTGTCAATTGCCGTAAAATGGAAGACAAGATTTGGATTGACAAAGAAGTTGGAAGGTTAATCAGGGAAGAATTTGTACTGATTCAACTTTATGTTGATGAACGCAGTGTTAAAATGCCCGAAAATAAGGTGCATTATTCTGAAGTATTACGTACAAAAACTGATGACTTAGGACGTTGGAATGGTGATTTCCAGGCCACACAATACCAGAGTAATTCTCAGCCTTATTATGTAATGGCTGGACAAGATTTAAAACCATTAGTAGCGCCAAAAGGTGCTATATTTGATGCAGCAGCGTATGCTGCCTATTTGCAAAGTGGCATTGCGGCTTTTAAAGAAAAAACAAATGAATAAAATTAAAAATATAGGGGTATTGACCTCAGGAGGTGACGCTCCGGGAATGAATGCTGCCATCAGGGCAGTAGTGAGGGCAGGAATTTACTACGATTTAAAAGTTACGGGTATATTAAGAGGCTACGAAGGATTGGTACAGGCCGATTTCATTGATATGGATCGTAAATCTGTAGCTAACATTATTCAGCGTGGAGGAACTATTTTAAAAACTGCACGTTGCGATAGCTTCCGCACACCCGAAGGAAGAAAAAAAGCATACGACAACCTTATTGCAAATAACATTGACGCACTGGTTGTGATTGGTGGTGATGGTACTTTTACAGGTGCCAATGTTTTTATTAAAGAATATGACTTCCCGGTTATTGGTTTACCTGGAACGATTGATAATGACCTTGCAGGTACAGATTTTACCATTGGTTACGATACCGCTATCAATACCGTTGTCAGTGCGGTAGACAAAATCAGAGATACAGCAGAATCACACAACCGTTTATTTATCGTAGAAGTGATGGGCCGCGATTCAGGCTTAATTGCCCTGCGCAGTGGAATTGGCGCGGGTGCAGAAGCTATTTTAATTCCTGAAGTTGAAACGGGCATGGACGACCTGATCAGCAGGCTGGAGCATGGACGTAAAGATAAAGCCTCCAAAATTATCATTGTTGCCGAAGGCGACGAAATTGGCGGAGCCTTTCATATCGGAGAAACCTTAAAAGACAAATTTCCAGGTTATGACATCAGGGTATCTGTATTAGGGCATATCCAAAGAGGAGGCAGCCCGAGTTGTATGGATAGAGTTTTAGCTAGCCGACTGGGTGTTATTGCTGTAGAAGGCTTATTAAACGGGCACTCTGGAGAAATGGTTGGTCAATTGGATCGTGAGGTGGTTTATACGCCCTTCGATCAGGCCATTAAACACATTAATATTGAAGAGGCAAGCCCGGCCTGGTTAAAACTGATTGAAATTTTATCCTTGTAAATAGAGCTTATCAAGCACTTGTTGCCAGGTGTCTACCCGCTCATAGTCGGTGATCAATAAGTTGTGGGGCGAAGAAAATAAAAGCGTACGGCCTTTAAACTTATTGAAATTTTTGATCCGATCGTCAATGAGCACATCGGCATCAATTATTTTATTTCCGCAAAACACTATATTTTGCCATGATATAAAAGGAAAATGCTCGGCAAGCCAGTCCAGCTTATCTTCCAAAGAATTTCTAAACTCCATGGCTGCAGAAACGATGTATACATCATGCTGCTCCTGGAGTTTTTTTAAGGCTTCCACACTGCCCTCAATCAGCTCCAGGTCTCTGAAAAAGCCTTTTTCATTGATGTAATCAAACCATTTGCGGTTAACATGTTCAGGCACATGGTGGTATATTTCATTGCCCGGGTCAATTAAAGTATCCAGGGGCACACCATAATCACGGTGATATAATTTAATAAATTTCTTTAGCGGATCTGCAATTACTTCGTCCATGTCTATCGCTATTCTCATAAGGCGCTCTGGGTTTTGCTCAAATATCTCTAATTGAGGTCATATTTAAGCAACTGAATTTTAATTTATTGCATCTTGCTTGCCATTGGTATTTTACTTACTTTTGCAACCCCGCAAGCATGTTGCTCCGGGAACTATGTTGAATACATAAACTAAAGAAAAAATGGCAACTAAAATCAGATTGCAAAGATTCGGTAAAAAAGGGAAACCTTTTTTCCACGTAGTGGTAGCGGATTCCCGTTCACCAAGAGATGGTAAATTTATTGAGCGTTTAGGTTCTTACAACCCAAACACCAATCCTGCAACTATTGAAATTAACTTCGAAAAAACATTAGACTGGGTAAACAAAGGTGCACAACCTACGGATACTTGTCGTGCTATCCTTTCTTACAAAGGTGTTTTATACAAAAAACACTTAGAAGGTGGTATTAAAAAAGGTGCTTTAACCGCAGAACAAGCTGATGCTAAATTTGCTGAGTGGTTAAATGCTAAAGGTGAGCAAATTGAAGGCAAAAAAGACACCCTAGTGAAAACTAAAGGTGAAGTTAGAACAGCTGCATTAGCTGCTGAAGCCAAGAAAAATGCTGACCGTGGTGCTGCAATTGCATTGAAAAATGCTCCAGTAGCTGAAGAAGTAGTAGAAGAACCAGTTGCTGACGAAGCTGCTGAAGAAACTCCTGCTGCTGAAACTGCAACAGAAGAAAACAAAGAAGAAGCATAGTCTTTTTTTAAGTCAAAGAATAGCGAAGGAGTCATTTTAAGGAATGACCTTCGCTATTTTTATTTAATTAAAATGGTCATTGCCCGGCATTATAGGGCAGCTATCGCATACAAAATGAAATTAGAAGAAGCACATTACATTGGTTATATTACCAAAACAAAAGGACTAAAAGGGGAGCTTCAGCTCTACTTTGAATACGATGCACCAGAATTGCTTGACCTGGATGTGGTGTTTGCAGAAATTAACGGTAAAATGGTTCCTTTCTTTGTTTCTACCTATAAATTACAAAACAACAGCACCGGTAATTTCTATTTTGACGATGTTGATCATATTGACAAGGCGCAGGTACTGGTGAAAAAGAAAATCTATATCCCTTTAGATAAGATGCCTGACCGTGAAGATGAAGATTTCCATTACAATGATTTGGTAGGCTTTACCGTTTCTGATGAAACACATGGCGAATTAGGAGAGATCCTGGAAGTTAATGAATACCCACAACAATTTGTGGCCACCGTATCCTTTAAAAGCAAAGAGGTCTTATTTCCTTTAAATGAGGATATGATCATTGAAATCGACGAAGACAAGCAAACCTTGTTGGTCGACCTCCCGGAGGGTCTCTTAGACTTATACCTTAACAATTAATTTGCTCAACATGCGTTTCGACATTATTTCTGTTTTACCCGCCTTAATGGACAGTCCTTTTGCCCATTCTATTCTTCAACGTGCTCAAAAAAAGGGAATTGTTGAAATTATAGTCCACAATTTAAGAGACTATGCAGAGAACAAGCAGAAAAGTGTAGATGACTATCCCTATGGTGGTGGTTCGGGCATGGTGATGTCTATTCCACCTTTTGCAAAATGTATCGATGCCTTGAAAGAAGAGCGTGATTATGATGAAGTGATTTTTATGAGTCCGGATGGCCTTACACTTAACCAGACCATTGCTAATGAACTTTCCTGCAAAGGCAACATCATTATCCTTTGTGGACATTATAAAGGGATAGATCAGCGCATTAGAGATATTTATGTAACCAGGGAAATCTCTATAGGCGATTATGTACTCTCTGGGGGAGAACTTCCTGCAGCGGTCCTTGTTGATGCCATCGTGAGGCTTATTCCTGGTGTTTTGAATGATGAGACCTCCGCATTGTCAGACAGCTTTCAGGGCGAACTCTTAGATGCTCCTGTTTACACACGTCCTGCTGATTGGAAAGGACATAAAGTTCCCGATATTTTACTGAGCGGGCATGAATCTAAAATTAACGAATGGAGGCATGAGCAAGCCGTTGACCGAACGCGCAAGCGAAGGCCAGATTTGTTAAACGAATAATTATTTACTCAGTAAAAAGATAATCTTGTCTTTGTCCTTTAACTGCTCTTTTAAAGTCGTGACCAATTCTTTGTAATTTTTCAGCTCCAAGTCTACGTGCGTAGACTGGTGATTGTTTTCTGCCGTTTTTAGGGCTTCTTTTTCAGTCATATGACTTGGGTTGGTTTCCTCGAAGAATATAGTAGGAGGAACATCTAAGATCTTCGCCATTAAAAGAAGGTCATTATACTTCATTGAGCCTTTCATTAAGCTTAATTTAAGCCCGTCAAAGGTTTTATTCATCTCAACAGACAGCCAGCTCAGCGACCTGTTGTTCTTCTTTAAGATTTCACCGACTATCGTTTTTAAATACATAATATTAAATTGAGGGTAAATGGTCCAAACCATTAGTGCTCTTATAAATTTAAGCAAAATTGTAGATGATCTATCAATTATTTAAGTAAAATAGGTCAACAATAATTAGCACAAAAGGTGTGTAAAATTTGAAGATTATGGAAAAAATGAAAATTCGCTTTTATATGTTAAAAAAAATCCCTAATATTGCAATCCGATTTTCAATCAACAGAAAGTCGGCTTAATAGCTTAAAATCATGGATTTAGTAAAATTTGTTGAAGAGCAGGTAATCGTAAAAAATGAATTTCCTGCATTCAAATCAGGAGATACAGTGAGCATTCACTATAAAATTCGCGAAGGTAATAAGGAACGTATCCAAATTTACCAAGGTGTAGTCTTACAACGTAACAGTGTAGGTGCTAACGAAACTTTTACAGTTCGTAAAATGTCCAATGGTGTAGGTGTTGAACGTATTTTCCCGATCAACTCTCCAAACATTGCAAAAATCGAAGTGAACAGTCACGGTAAAGTGCGTAGAGCAAAATTATTCTACCTTCGTGCATTGACTGGTAAAGCAGCTCGTATCAAATCTAAAAGAGTTTAATTTCTCTTTCAAGCATACATAGCCTTCCTGGTTTACCAGGGAGGTTTTTTGCGTTTAATACCAAACCTGATCATAATTATTCTGGCTGCCGTAAAAGGAGCACTTCTAAAGGATTTTAAGCCCTAAAGCGAAACCCCATTGCCTTGTGCTTGTTAAACTCACCTGTACCTCATTAAAAGCCTCCATAGGTGGTGAAATATAACTTATAGTTATAACGGCTAAACAGACGAGCCTATAAGTATTGGGCATAAAAAAAGAGCACCATAAGTGCTCTTTCCTGTTTTAATACTTTAATAGGCTTAGCTTAACTGCCCTAATACGGTAATACCGCCTTTTACCACTTGATTAAGCTCAACGTTAACCTTGGTGCCCACAGGTAAAAAGATATCAACCCTGGAGCCAAATTTAATAAAGCCAAATTCTTTACCTTGTTCAACTACATCACCTTCTTTTACATACCAAACAATACGTCTGGCTAAAGCGCCGGCAAT
>NZ_JAZQPU010000357.1:0-4215 GCF_045628745.1 Pedobacter sp. | reverse complement strand
ATCCCCACTTTCTTTATATACATATTGATATGTATTTATTCGTGTTGCCATATTTTTTAAAGCCACACCTCTATCCGGTGATACTTTGGTCAAAAATAGAGGCTTGGTAATAACATAACCCGTGTTATTTCCGATACCTGCTACACCTCCTTGAAACTGTAATTGTGTGCTGGTTATAGCCCAGCTTCTTGGCGAAGTATTCAAATTGATCCCCACCCATCCGGCATCTGCAATTCCTGCCACTGTCACCCTACTATTATCTGGCAAAAAATTACTAATTGCGAAATTTTTAATAGTCCAGGTACGTTGTGTAGAGGCGGTAGAACCGGTAAAACTATAAGCAAAAAAGATCGGCTTGTCTGATTTATATGCAGAAAGGTCAATTATACCTGAAGAAGTATTGTCTACACCAGTGCTCAAAATGGCTTTACTGGTAATATCTGTCCAGTTAGCAGCAGCTATAGCTGCTGCATTATAGGCTCCTGAAAAATCAGAAGATACAAGCAATTTCAGTGTATTTGCCTGAGTACCATATTGCATATAGGAAATAAAACTTAGTTCAGGCTTACCGTCTGCTGAGGTTCTTCCTTTATTTTCATATTGAAGACCACGCTCACCTGAGTAAAAAGTAAGTAGTTCGGGGTTGCCAATAATCTGGAACCTAACCGTATCACCGGCTTTATAAGAAGTTTGATCAACCGTTACGTTGAAATCAAGTTCTGCTACTTCATTTTTACTACATGATGCAAATACAATTAATAGTGCCGGTAAAAGGCGATATATATGTTTCATTTTTGTTTTATTTAAAGGATTAATATTACCAGCCTGGATTTTGTACCATAGCCCTGTTTAACGAAAGCTCCAGCGTTGGAATGGGGAACAATTCGTGTTTAGTTCTCACATTTTTTCCTGCCATTGCCCCATAAGCAAAGGAGCTTCCACCTGTATTGCTAATATCAATACCCAAATTGTTCATTGTTGTTACAAACATACCCCAACGGATCAGGTCATGCTTACGCAGGCCTTCAAAAGCCAGCTCTCTAAACCTTTCCTCCTGAATCAGCGTGCGCATAGCAGCAGCAGATCCAATCGCTGTGGTCACATCTGTTACATTTGCACGGTCACGTACCTCTTTAACCGCAGCCTTTGCTATGCTTGTTGCCCCATTCACTTCATTTTCCGCCTCAGCCAGCATCAGTAAAACATCTGAATAGCGTAACAACGGGAAGTTGATTGGTGTATAGTTTTTATTTCGAGGCAGTACCTTTTCATAATGGCGGCGCCATTTAGCAATATTCCTATTGTAGACCTGTGCTGCAGTATAATAAGTAGAATCAATCACTGTACTTACCCCGCTCACCACATTGTAGGTATAAGCATAAGGAGCAATGGTCCAATCCCTCCTTTTATCTGTTGGCTCATAGCTATTGAATAGTTTAGCAGTCGTATTTAAGAAACCATAAGAGAAGCCAAAAACTTCATCATTACATTGTATTCCAATACCATTACCCAACCTTCCAGATTCAAAATCACCACTGCGGTTGCCATATAATTCCACTTCCCACATAGACTCTTTTACATCATACTGATCTGCGCAATGCTTAATAAATACATTGGAAAAACTGGCATTTAGTCTATGTTCTGCAACTGTATTATCAGGCATAACGACTTTTTTAGCCCATTTTAAAGCCTCTGCGTATTTCGTAGCATCGTTTAAAGGATGGCCAGCCATCTTCAGGCACACTCGCGCCAGTATTCCATCAATAGTGGTCTTTGAAACACGACCACCGAATCCTATTTTTGTAGAGGTATAAACCATTCCTTCAGCTTCTTCCATCTCTTTAAGGATAAAATCATATACCTGGCGGGTAGGTGTACGTGGAATATCAACTTCATTAACAGAAGTAGAGGGTGTGGTTTTCAGCGGAACATCTCCCCAAAAATCAACAAGTACATAATAGTAATAAGCACGCAGGAACTTTGCTTCCCCCTTAATCGCATTCCTTGCAGTTACATCCATAGCCACATTGTCTACATTAGCAAGCAATAAATTTGCCCGTTCTATGCCCATATACAAGTACTTCCACATGTCATTTATAGTGGCATCTGAGGCATCGAAATTGTATACCTGTGTACCTGAAATGATAGCACTGCGGGAGTAAAAACCGTCATCAGCTACTGAGTGAATCATCGGGATATTGCTGCCGTACATTTCCTCCTTTCCCAAAATGTCATATACACCTGTTAGAGCCGTGTTTAAAGATGATTCATCTTTAAACGAATTTTCAGGGGAAATAAAATCCTGAGGCACTTTATCTAAAAATTTTTTGCAGCTTGTCGCTAGTAATATGGTGGTTAAAAAGACGATGGAGAATAGTATTCTCTTGCTGATATGATGTAATAAGTTAGATGTTCTCATGATCATGCTAATTATAAAGAAAGATTTAAACCGAAAATGATTGTATTTGGCCTTGGATATGACGAGTAGTCAAATCCCGGCGTAAGCGCAGTATAATAGACTGACACCTCAGGATCTGAACCTGAATAGTTTGTCCAGGTTACAAGATTCTGTGCTGAAGCGTAAACTCTAAGTGTTTTAGCATTCAGGCGCTTCAATACAGAGGGCGCAAAGCTATAGCCAAGTGAAACAGTTTTTAACCTTAGGTAGGAGCCATCCTCAATGATCCTGCTTGAGTAAGCATTTGGTCCTTTACCACCAACTCTTGGCATGTCAGTTTCTGTATTCGTGGGTGTCCACCTGTTCTGAAAAGTAGCGTACTGATTGAGGTTGATTTTATTTCCCGCCTCGAATAATAAGCGGTTTGCATTCACAATATCGTTTCCGTATGACCATTGCATAAAAACACTCAAGTCGAAATTCTTATACTTGAAATTGTTATTAAAGCCACCCTGATGGATAGGATAACCACGACCAATTACGGTACGGTCATAGTCATTGATAACACCATCTCCATTTAAATCAGTGTACTTAATATCTCCAGGCTTAATAGTGGAGGCTGAAGACCTGTCTGAAGTATTCGTAGTCACTAAATCCTTCAGCAGGTAACTGCCGTTTGGCAATTGGTCAAAATCATTATATTGGTATACACCTTCCCAAACATACCCATACATCTGTCCTAAGGGTTGTCCTATTTTGGCGATGTACAAAGGCAGGTTTTTGAAATCCTGATCCCAATTTACGTTAGTAAGCAAGCTTTCCTGGTTCTGGGTAAGTTCAAGCACCTTATTTCTATTGAAAGAAATGTTTAAACTGCTGTTCCAGCTAAAGTTTTTTTTATTTACATTAACCGTATTCAAAGCGAATTCTAAACCACTGTTACTGGTTTTACCAATATTTTTAAAAGCATCCACATAGCCAGTGGTTAAAGGCAGCTGTGCATTCAACAACAGGTCTGATGTGGTTTTCTTATAATAATCCATCGTTAAAGTTATTCTCTGTTTCCAGATTCCTAAATCTACCCCGGCATTGGATTGAGTGGTATTTTCCCATTTCAGATCCAGGTTAGCCAGGTTTGACGGATATACACCTTGTTGCAGGCTATTGTTGAATGGATAATAAGCATTGTAAACGCCACTGGAATTGTCAAAACTTAAACGCGCATAACTTGCGTAATCGCTTACCCGGTTATTGCCCGTAATACCCCAGCTCAAGCGCAGCTTGGCGTCAGACAGGAGGGTAGAATTTTTAAGGAAATTTTCATTGATGGCACGCCATGCAAATGCTGCCGAAGGAAAATAACTCCAGCGATTATCCGCGCGGAATTTAGAGGAGCCATCTGCACGGAACGATCCCGTAAGCAGATACCTGCTTTTGTAGTTATAATTCACCCTTGACAGCAATGACATTAATGACCATTCAGAATTAATCGCTGTCACCTTTACTGGAATTCCTTCATCCAATCCACTTAATCCCAGTGATTCATTAGGCAAATGATTGGCTGACACTCCATAGCGGTGATAGTCGCTACCCTGAAAAGTAATACCCCCTAATACGTTGAGAGTATGATCTTTATTGATTTTTTTATTATAAGTCAGCGTATTTTCATTCAGCCAGTTATTTACGTCTGTATTTAATATGGTCCCATTTACTTTATCGGTACTTCCGGCATAGCCATACCTGGTTAAGGAATTGTTGAAAGATTCATTTCTTGAACTTGTTCTGTTTACCCCTCCTGTAACTTTCAACTTCAGGTT
>NZ_JAZQPU010000356.1:0-4326 GCF_045628745.1 Pedobacter sp. | reverse complement strand
GGTCGGGATCGAACCGACGACACAAGGATTTTCAGTCCTTTGCTCTACCGACTGAGCTACCGCACCATTTGTGAGCATTGATTACTGTTCACTCAGCGAATATACAAAGCATATTGCATAAAAAACAATTAGATTTTCAGTGTCCCTCATATTCAGGGAGATAATTTTTATCTGTGTTCCTACCGGATGGAAATCAATTAGAAATGTTGAATATGGAGCGCTCCGTAATCTTGGGACTTGATCCAATCTTGGCCGCCGACCCCGCACATACCAAAAACCCTGTAAACCAAAAAAGCTCCAGATTTCTCTGAAGCTTTTTGAAGTGGTGTGGGTCGGGATCGAACCGACGACACAAGGATTTTCAGTCCTTTGCTCTACCGACTGAGCTACCGCACCAACATTTAAATAGTCATTTTCACAACTGTTTCCCCGTTGTTGGGAGTGCAAATGTAGTTTCTTTTTTCATAACTGCAAACTTTATTATAAAAAAGATTAAAATAATTTTTACCCACCTCATAAATTGGTTAAAAAAATAAATAATATGCATGCATAGCAATTTGTTTACAGAATTAGTTTTATCTTAGCCTTACTATTAAGATATTTTAGAAAATGATAGCACAAATCCTTTTTATAGTACTTACCCTGGCCGCCATTGCGTTCTTTGGGTATAATGCGAAAAAAGTAATTCGCAATATCCGTCTGGGAAGACCAGCAGACCGTTTTGATCAACCTCAAAAACGGTTCATGACCATGATGAAAGTGGCCTTCGGACAAACGAAGATGTTCTTTCGCCCTATTCCGGCCATCCTGCATTTATTTGTTTATGCCGGCTTTGTGATTATCAATCTCGAAGTATTAGAAATTGTGATTGATGGTGCTTTTGGCACACACCGGGTTTTTAACGGATTGGGAGGCTTATATAACGGGCTGATCGGTGCTTTCGAAATCCTTGCCTTTACCGTATGGCTTGCCTGCGTTATTTTCCTGATTCGTAGAAACATATTAAAACTTAAAAGATTTTCCGGCGTTGAAATGACCAGCTGGCCTAAATCTGATGCTAATTATATCCTGACTGCAGAGATCCTACTTATGTCAGCCTTTTTATTGATGAATGCTGCCGATGCCAAATTACAAACCATGGGCGTTGCTCATTATGTAACGGCAGGTGCATTTCCTATCAGTCAGTTCTTACAGGGCCTTTTGCCTAATTCTGCTGAGGGTTTGGTGATGCTGGAAAGAGGCTGCTGGTGGTTCCACATCATCGGGATATTTGCTTTCTTAAACTACCTTCCCTACTCTAAACATTTCCATATCATGCTGGCTTTCCCGAATACCTGGTTTTCTAACCTTAACCCAAAGGGAGAATTCAACAACATGCAAAGTGTAACTAATGAGGTGAAAGCCATGTTGGATCCATCGTTTACACCAGAACCTGCTGATGCCGGGCGTTTTGGCGCAAAGGATGTAAATGACCTAAGCTGGGTTAATTTAATGAACGCCTATACGTGCACAGAATGTGGAAGATGTACCTCCGTTTGCCCGGCAAATATTACAGGGAAACTTTTATCGCCACGTAAAATCATGATGGATACCCGCGACAGGGTAACAGAAGTGGGCAATAATATTGATAAAACGGGCAATGGATTTGACGATGGCAAATCATTGATCGACGATTATATTAGTCGTGAAGAGATATGGGCATGCACCAGTTGTAATGCTTGTGTAGAAGCCTGTCCGGTTAATATTGACCCACTTGCCATTATTATAGAACTGAGACGTTATGCGGTGATGGAAGAATCTAAATCTCCGGCAAGTCTTAATGCCATGATGGGAAATGTAGAAAATAATGGTGCACCATGGAAATATTCTCCGGCCGACCGTTTTAACTGGGCTAAAGAAAACTAACAACAACACAAACTTGAGCTGAAAGATGAGCGAGCAATTAAATTTTGAAGTGCCTACAATGGCACAAATGGTAGCTAAAGGCGAGGTTCCTGAAATTCTTTTCTGGGTAGGCTGTGCCGGAAGTTACGATGAACGTGCACAAAAAACAACCCGCGATATTTGCAAAATTCTGCACCATGTTGGTTTAAAATATGCCGTTTTAGGTACTGAAGAAAGTTGTACTGGTGATCCAGCAAAACGTGCAGGTAACGAGTTTCTTTTCCAGATGCAGGCCATGACTAATATTGAAGTCCTGAATGCTTATGAAGTAAAGAAAATTGTAACCGGTTGTCCACACTGCTTCAACACCATTAAAAACGAATATCCATGCTTGGGTGGCAATTACGAAGTGATTCACCACAGCCAGTTGATCCAGCAATTGATTGATGAAGGAAAATTAAAAGCCGAAGGTGGCGAAAGCTTTAAAGGTAAAAAGATTACTTTTCATGACCCTTGTTATTTAGGTCGTGCAAATGGCATCTACGAAGCACCACGTCGTGCTTTGGAAGTGCTTGACGCACAACTGGTAGAAATGAAACGCTGCAAATCTAACGGTTTATGCTGTGGTGCCGGTGGTGCACAAATGTTTAAAGAACCTGAGAAAGGCGATAAAGACATTAACATTGAAAGAATTGAAGAAGCATTGTCTACCAACCCACAGATCGTTGCTGCTGCCTGCCCTTTTTGCATGACCATGTTAAGTGATGGTGTAAAAATGAAAGACCAGAGTGATGAGGTGAAAGTTTTAGACATCGCTGAAATTACAGCCCGCGCAAATGGATTGTAATACCTTATCGATAACCTCTTTAAATTCCGGCAGCAACGGAAACTGCTACTATGTCGGCAACGACGAAGATGCCGTTTTAATTGATGCCGGAATTTCTTGTAAGGAAACTGAAATCAGGATGATGCGCTTAGGCTTGTCTATGCGCAAAGTCAAAGCACTGTTCATCTCGCATGAACACTCTGACCATATCCGGGGTGTTTGCGTGATGGCCCGTAAATACCAAATCCCGGTATACATTACCCCTGCCACCCTATTGAACTGTAGATTCAAGATCAAAGATGAGCTTTACCGCAACCTCAACAGCAATGAAGTCATCCAGGTGGGCAGCTTACAAATTACTGCTTTCGCTAAAATACACGATGCCGTGGAACCCCATAGCTTTATTGTGGCCTGCGGCGACACTAAAGTAGGTGTCTTTACGGATTTAGGCATCGTCTGTAATAACCTGATCAAACATTTCAAACAATGTGATGCGGCTTTCCTTGAAGCTAATTATGATGAAGAAATGCTCCACAATGGCAGCTATCCTTATTATTTAAAGAACCGCATCAGCGGTGGACAAGGCCATTTGTCGAATAAACAAGCTTTAGAATTGTTTATAAAACACAAACCAGACAACATGACACACCTGCTGCTGGCGCATCTTTCTAAAGACAATAACAGCCCACAATTGGTGCAGGAATTGTTTGAAACCCATGCCGGTGATGTTAAAATTATTGTGGCTACAAGGTTTGTAGAAACCCCTGTTTTCACCATTAATGGTACTCCTTCAAAAAAGGTAGATACCAATATTCAACTCAACTTCTTCGAAGAGCAGATTCCTTACCCTACTGCAGGCTAGAAAATATTTAACAACCTATATTTTAAATAATTTGTTAAATTTGTCTTATGAGTTTTTCAGCAAAATCAAGAGTGTGGGTATACCAAAGTGACCGTGAGTTTACCGGTGCAGAAGTGGAAGCAATTCAGCATCAGCTGGATATTTTCACAGAGCAATGGAAAGCCCATGGGCATCAGCTAGATGCTGTAGCGAAGGTTCTTTACAACTTTTTTATTGTCTTCATTGTAGATGAAAACTCGGCCAACGTTACCGGCTGCTCTATTGACAGCTCCGTACGCATCATCAAAGAACTTGAACAAACGTATCATGTAGACCTTTTAAACAGGTTCAATATGGGTTATAAGGTTGGTGATAAAGTTGTGGTAACCAATAAAGAAGATTTTGAAACATTGATCAACATCAAAAAAATAGGGCCCAAAACCATTGTATTTAACAACATGGTGCAAACTTTGGAAGAGTTTGAAAACAAATGGGAAGTACCTTTTGAGAAAAGCTGGCACAACAGTGTATTTGCACACCTGCTGTAAAATACAAGGTTAGTCTTTAAACCTATTTCAAGGTAAACTGGTCGCCTGCGATGAACAGGCTAAAGCGCAAATCAGCTAATGAAATCAGGTGTTTTGCGTTTACTTTAAGTTTTTTAGGCTGTGCAATACTCAACACCTGGCTAACACCGGCAACTTTTACCTTCTTCCCTTCAACAATAATAGCCGTGCCTTCATCAATCCCGATACATTGGTATTTGGGGTAAGTG
>NZ_JAZQPU010000355.1:0-3569 GCF_045628745.1 Pedobacter sp. | reverse complement strand
TATGGCAAACACTTTTCCTGTATAAACCTTAGCAGAGCCACTTGTTGTAAACGATATAGGCGAATTCATTTTGATCTGCCCTACATACTTTTCCGGAACAGAAAAGTTGATTTTGATAGGGTTGATGTTCATTAAATTGGCAATGACCTTTGTTGGAGTAATGTATTCGCCAGTGGAAATAGAGCGAAGGCCAACTTTACCACTAAATGGGGCATAGATAGACGTTTTTGCTAATTGCGCACGAATGAGTGATGTTGCTGACCTTAGGGATAATAAATCGGCTAGCGAAGTATCATATTCTTCCTGGCTGATGGCCCCTTTTGCTAGCAACTGTTTAGCACGGCTTTCATTGGTTGAGGAAAGCTTTTCTTTGGTCAAGGCCTGCTGCAATTGTGCCTGGATATCTCTGTCGTTGATTTTAACCAGCAGCATACCTTTTTTTACATTCGCACCCTCCTGAAAATAAATGCCCGTAACCAAGCCTGCTACTTCACTTTGCAGCGCTACAGATTCATTGGCTTCAATGGCACCGGTAATGTCAAGGTCGTTGTTAAAACTACTTGAATTGACCACCATTCCATTTACATTTAAGGATGAAGAAGGGCCTTTTTTGTCTTTACCACCTCCGCCTGAACCTGCAATCTTTTGATTAGCGTTAATGCGATAATAAACAAAGTAAGCGATGCCAAGGGCAATAAGAATGTAAACGATATATTTGAGCTTCATAAAGTTAATTGTATGCAAATGTTAGAATACAAAAATATTTAAATATGTCATTAAGGCGAGCGTTGTATTAAGTATGTTACAGCTTTAAAAAATATAGAATGGCAAATAGCTAACATAAGTTATAAATTTGCCACCAGAAAGCACTATAATAGGTGTGCATAATTACCTTTTTAAAAACAATTATCAATAAAACAAACCAATTTTAGCAAACATCAATAATTTTGCTGCTAAGCGGTTCATTACTTTAAAATAAATAACCACACAATGAATAGATGTTGAGCAACAATCAACTCAATTGTTCAACATAGCTTCATGACCTCTAAAAATAAATAACAAATTAATGAAATCATGTTGAGTAAACATTCAACAAAAAGCAATAGAATTTGCTCAACATAACTTCACGACCCATAAAAAACAATAATTAACACATGAAACCATGTTGAGTAAACATTCAACAAAAAGCAATAGAATTTGCTCAACATAGCTTCATGACCCATAAAAAACAATAATTAACACATGAAAAAATCAATAGTAGGATTAGTGGTCTTATTAGCCCTAAGTATGACAGCCAAATCACAAGTAAAGATAAACTTTGAAGTTAGTTTTATAGAACCTCAAGCACATTATGCAGAAGTGGAAATGAACATTTCTGGCTTAAACAAAGATTTTGTAGATGTGAAAATGCCAGTTTGGGCTCCAGGATCTTACCTGGTTCGTGAATTTGCTAAAAGTGTTGAAGGTTTTAAAGCACAGGCAGGTGGTAAAGCTGTTAAAGCAGAGAAAATTGATAAAAACACATGGAGAGTTTATCATGCTAAAAATGCAGCCTTAAAAATCAATTACCGCGTATATGCTTTTGAGGTTTCTGTGCGTACATCCTTTATTGATGATACCCACGCCTTCTTATCTTCTACAGGTATATTTATGTACCCCGATGGAATGTTGAGCTCGCCGAGTACAGTAAAAGTGATCCCTTATAAAGGCTGGTCGAAGGTGAGTACAGGCTTAGAACCAGTAGCCGGACAACAATTTACTTACCAGGCTTCAGATTTTGACATCTTATTCGACAGTCCTCTTGAAGTAGGAAACCAGGATGTTTTTGAGTTTAATGCCGCTGGTGTTAAACATGAAGTAGCCATGTATGGTGGTGGTAATTATGATAAAGAACGTTTAAAAGTGGACATGGCTAAGGTTGTGGAAGCTGCAACAGCCATCTATGGCGAAAATCCTAATAAACATTACACCTTTATTGTTCACAACTTCAGTAGAGGTGGTGGTGGTTTAGAGCATTTAAACTCTACTGTTTTAGGAGGTTCAAGAGATCAATACAATACAGAAGATGGTTACAACGGCTTCTTAGGTTTAGTTGCACATGAATATCACCATTTATGGAATGTTAAACGCCTTCGTCCGGTAGCTTTAGGTCCATTTGACTATAACAAAGAGAACTACACCACCAATTTGTGGATAGCAGAAGGTTTTACTGCTTACTACGAAAATAAAATTATGCTGCGTGCAGGTTTTGTGAATGCTGAAAACTATGCAAGTAATTTGGCTGCTGCCGTAGCGTCTGTTGAAAATACGCCGGGTGCAAAAGTGCAGTCTGCTGCTGAGGCCAGCTTTGATGCCTGGATTAAATATTACCGACCTAATGAAAATTCAAATAACACAGGCGTTTCTTACTACAGCAAAGGTGAAGTGATCGGTTTATTGATGGACCTTGAAATTGCCAATGCCACTAAAGGAGCAAAAAGCCTTGATGATGTGATGAAAGCGATGTATTTACAATGCAAAACTTTAAAAAGAGGTTATACCGATGCCGAATTTAAAGCGATGGTTGAAAAAATAAGTGGCATCAGCTTTAACGATTTTTATGCTAAATATGTTAATGGTACACAAGCTGCAGAGTATGAAAAATACTTTGGCTTTGCAGGTGTTAAAGTAAGCAACCAGAATGCAGGGAAAAATGTTCCTTACATCGGTTTGGCTTCGAGAAAAACAGAAGGCCGTATGTTTATTACTGCTGTTTCACGTAATTCTTCAGCATGGGTTGGTGGCTTAAATGTTAACGACGAGCTGATCAGTGTGGATGGTATTCCTGTGGAATCTTCTTTAGAGAGGATGCCTGCTGTTACAGGTAAAAAAGTAGGTGATGTGGTTAAGGTAGCCGTTTCCAGAGATGGATTGCCTAAAACCTTTGCTATTACCCTTAAAGCGAATCCAAATGTAAGTTTGGTAGCTGCGCTGGATGAAAAACCTTCAGCACAGCAATTAGCAGTGCGCAAGAAATGGTTTGGTCTCTAACCAATAGCCTTGAAAACCTTAAAAGCCGCATCATTTAAAAATGGTGCGGCTTTCTTTTTGGTTATAATGCCCGTAAAATATAAGTTAAGGTCAGCTATTATTTTACCAATCCGTAAGTTAGCGTTTAGAGGGCGTTGGCAGGGCCCTTGTATATCTTTCGATATAGGAAGGCCCTACGAAGGCCCTGCCCACGCCCTCTAAACGCTATGTAAACTATAACCTTTAAGATCGCCAAGTTCAACTTATCATAAACTCGTAAATGGGCAGCGAAAGACACTTAAGATCCTTAAAGAATTCGCTGTTGATGAAATAGCCTGGTAGCTTGAAAACAAAAAAGCCCGTATCCTCCATGAGGAGGGCACTGAAAAAGTCCCTTAATTTAAAAGGGATAAAACGAGTAGAAGACTAGTTTTTCTGCTCCTTTTTTTGTATTTTAAAGGTGTATTATTACTGCTTTTAAGATGTGCGCGGCGCAAAAGTTCTGAGCATAGAGATACGCTGGAAGACATGCTTTATGGCCAGAGATTTGGTCTGGACAT
>NZ_JAZQPU010000354.1:0-7042 GCF_045628745.1 Pedobacter sp. | reverse complement strand
ACTGATTCGGCGTCTTACCACCTAAGGCTTCATGCGGCCTTTTATGATTATAATCCCATACCCATTCTTCGGCCAGGATTTGAACCTGCATAATATCTTCAAATAAGTAGGCATCTAAAATACTTTCCCGGAATGAACGGTTAAAACGTTCGATATAGCCGTTTTGCATGGGCCTGCCAGGTTGGATGAACTGGATCAGGATATCTTTATTTAAGCACCATTCACGGAATTCTTTGCTGATAAATTCCGGTCCGTTGTCAACCCTTATTCTTTTTGGTTTCCCTTGTTCTTTTATGATTCGGTCCAATAAGCGGGTAACCTGCAGTGCAGGCATTGAATGGGCTACTTCAATAGCAATAGCTTCTCTGTTATAATCATCAATCACGTTTAGGGTACGGAATTTCCTGCCATTCACCAGCACGTCACTCATGAAATCCACAGACCAGCTTTCTTTTAAGCGATCTGGTTGTACTAAAGGCTCCTTTACACGTTCTGGAAGCCGTTTGCGAGCTTTCCTTCGCCGGTTCAAACCCATCAATAAATATACCCTACGAACACGTTTATAATTCCATTTATAGCCTTGTTGCCGGATTCTACCGTAATATAAATCCTGGCCTTCGGTAGGATAGGCCTCAGCTAATTCTTGCAGTTTTGAAATTGTTTCCGTGTCGTCTTTTACTTTATTATAGTAGTACATGGATTTGGACAAGCTTACCGTCCGGCAAGCCCTGCTAATACTTATTTTGTGGGTAGTAACCACATAAGTAACCATGTCTTTACGCTGGCAGGGCTTTAAAACTTTTTTGAAAGTACATCTTTTAGGATCTTATTGTCTAGCGCTAATTCTGCATACATGTGCTTTAAACGCCTGTTTTCCTCTTCCAGTTCTTTCAAACGGCGTAGTTCCTGGTTGTCCATACCAGAGTACTTTTTCTTCCAATTATAAAAGGTAGCCTGGTGCACGCCAAGGCCACGGCAAATATCTGCTGCCGTTTTTCCTGACTCATGTTCTTTGATCGCTGCTACGATCTGCGATTCACTAATTTTTGACTTCTTCATCTTGCTGCTTTAAAGTTACGAATTTTCGCCTTTTGTGCAGTCCGATTTTTAGGAGGTGTTACACTTCTATAGAATGTGGTGAAAATTTTGAAGGACTAATCTGGAGAAGACCTCAGGTACTTTGGAAATAGTATCGCATTCCTGCTAGCAGTATGCTTTATCCTGGAATATTGCTAATAACCTAATTGGAGTTGTACTCGGCTTTTCAGTTCAGACGATAAGTAACAAGCCACTTGTATCCGCTATTTTAGCTATCGGCTCATTATCGGTTCTTATCGGACCATATCGGCTCATTTATTAAGTGCTTTTAGTTATATTTGTATATGAGCTCAGTTAATGTACATACAGAAACACTGGATTTAAATTGGAAATTGATCACTTTAATTAGCGATATAGACCGTTTTGATGCAGCTTGGCAGGCAATTGAAAGAAGAGAAGGTCAAAGCCTCAAAGAATTAAAGTTAATTGCTACTGTTCGGAGTGTGGGGGCATCGACACGTATAGAGGGATCGAGATTAAATGATATGGAGGTTGATGTTCTTTTAAAGAATATGGACATTTCAAAACTGGAGGAGCGTGACCAGCAGGAGGTTGTTGGTTATTTTGAAGTCCTTGATTTAATTGATGAGAGCTATGAACATTTGCCAGTTTCAGAAAATGGATTGAAGAATTTGCATAACCAGCTTTTGAAATACAGCCAGAAAGACCAGTGGCATAAAGGCAACTATAAACAACATACTAATGCTGTTGAAGCTCATCTACCTGATGGTACCAGTGAGATCATTTTCCAAACCACCCCACCTGGATTTCCTACAGAAGATGCTATGCGCGCAATGATGTTTTGGTATGATAACGATATAGAAACCCATCCGTTGGTTAAGTCTGCTTTATTTTGTTATGAGTTTGTATCTATACATCCTTTTCAAGATGGCAATGGACGGCTAAGCAGATTGCTTGCTACACTTCTTTTAAGAAAAAACGGTTATCAGTGGATTAGATATGTAAGTTTTGAACATGAAATTGAAAGTCAAAAAACAGAATATTACAGAGTGCTAAGAGCTTGTCAGGTACAAAGGCC
Organism: Pedobacter sp.; assembly: GCF_045628745.1. Taxonomy (GTDB): domain Bacteria; phylum Bacteroidota; class Bacteroidia; order Sphingobacteriales; family Sphingobacteriaceae; genus Pedobacter. The sequence goes on along the minus strand of NZ_JAZQPU010000354.1, from coordinate 4,905 downwards.
AGGTGAAGACATTACCGAGTGGGTTTTGTTTTTTCTGTCCAGCCTCAGAAACATTCAGAATGCTTTAATGGTTAAACTGGATTCACGTGGTGTTGAACAAAGCATTTCAGTTAAAGAAAAACAGCTACTTTATATTATAGAAAGCAACGCTGGAATTAAAACTAGCGAGATCGCTAAAAAGCTGGGGATGTCCAATTCAACTGTTAAGAGAATGCTTGACAAGCTGATCACATTGAAGCTGATTGAAAGGCAGGGCGTAGGTCCTGGATCATATTATAATCTGTTATAATTTCTCGGCCCATTATCGGTTCTTATTGGCTCATATCGGCTCACATCAATAATAAGTAAGCCAGTTATTTTTTTCACTGACTTACATTTAAATGCTACAATTCCGTTGCACCGGGCGGTAAATGGTTAAATGAATCATTCCCTTTTGACCAGGTTGCGACATGTTAAATGAGGAACTAAAAATTCCCAATCCTGGTCCGTCAATTGCACTAGGTTATTTATGGCATTCCTTAGCATTGCCATGTGGTTTGCGTGTTGCGGTATTTCCAGTGCGCAATTCGGTGACATTAAATCTTTCTTAAATTCTCTTTTTCTTCCTTTTGCAATAAATTAATTTGTCTTGAATATGGGCTGGCTTAATCTGCAGCTCTCCCAGTTTTAATATGGTTGATTTATTTCTTCCCATCATATAGGACCTTTTTCCAATACGGTTGTCTTCTGAACATATTTATACATGTATGTTCAAAGCTTTATTTTCCAGGCGCAAAAAAGATCAATACGGATGGTTTGGAGATTATTCTTCCTGGGCCGCAGTAAGTGCGAAAGCTGATGGTTATCAAACCGATAATATTATTAACAGGACGAGAGACTCCTTGTTAAAAGTAAAATCCGGCACCGCTGTTTATGAACGGGATTCTGTTGTCTTTGATCAAAAAGAATACCCCTATGTTTTAATTACTTTTTTAATCCATAGCGCTTCCCTAAAGAAGAAGCCTCTAAATATCCTCGACTTTGGTGGTTCTTTAGGCAGCACTTATTACCAGGTAAGGGAGTTTTTGACACCTGAAATATGTGCAAGCTGGAATGTTGTGGAGCAGGAGCATTATGTGGCTGTGGGCAAACAAGATTTTGAAGACCAAACACTTAAATTTTTCCCTAGCATTGAAGCTTGTTTAACAGAAAAAGAAATTGACTTTGTGCTGCTTTCCAGCTCTGTTCAATACCTTGAAGAGCCTCATCTTTTCCTTCAAAAACTAGCCAAATTTAACTTTGATTTTTTGTTTTTTGACCGCACAGCTTTTAATAAGGCACCCTATGACCGTTTAACGCTGCAGATTGTTCCACCAGAAATATATGAAGCCTCTTATCCTGCATGGTTCTTCAATAAAGAGCGCTTTTTAAATCATTTCTCTGGATATAAACGCGTTGCCGAATTCCCTTCTTATGTAGATGGTGAACAAACCTTCACTATTGACGGTAAACCTGTTGCCTATAGCAAAGGCTTTTACTTTATTAATCTTTCTAAATACACCTGTTAATCCATAAACTATGCTTTCATTTTGTACGTTATTTAACACTACCTATTTGTCTCGTGGATTGGCAATGTACCAATCTCTGGAAAAGCAGTGTGCCGACTTCCATCTATATATTTTTGCCTTTGATAACCATTGTTTCAAATTGTTATCTGACCTTAACCTTTCATGCGCAACCATCATTAGTTTAAAAGAATTTGAAAATGAGAGGTTGTTAGCGGTAAAACCAAGTAGAACAGCAGGAGAATATTGTTGGACTTGCGCATCATCTACCATCAAATTTTGTCTTGAAACTTTTAAGCTCGAGCACTGTACTTATATAGATGCCGATTTATTGTTTTTTAAAGATCCTGCTGTATTGATTGCTGAGATGGGGAATAAATCAGTTTTAATAACCGAACACAGGTACACTCCTTGTCACGATCAAACAGAAAAGAGCGGTAAATATTGCGTTCAATTCATGACTTTTAAACACACCACTGAAGGCATGGAAGTGCTAAATTGGTGGGTAGATGCTTGTATCAATTGGTGCTTTAATCTTTTTGAAGATGGAAAGTTTGGTGATCAAAAATATCTTGATGACTGGCAAAGCAAGTTTAGCACCGTACATGTGTTAAAACACTTGGGTGGTGGGGTTGCTCCATGGAATGTGCAGCAGTATTCATTTAAAACAAGCGAAAAGCAGGTTATTGGTGAAGAAATATTGACCGGAGAGCAATTTGACCTTGTCTTTTATCATTACCATGATTTCCACTATACACGTAATAACTCCTATAGTTTGTCTAATAAAGCATATAAGATATTAAGGAATCCGGTAAAGCATATTTATAGACCTTATAGCCGTTCGCTTTCAATGGCAGAAAAGACGATTAGGGGCCAACAAAAAGATATTATACCACATGAGATAACAGACGACATCCAATGGGTAAAAGAAGTTCTTGGAAGATCTTTATTGTTCTTTCTAAGAGGCTACTATAAAAATATTTACAAAAAAAACGCACTGAATTTTGGCTTCCTTAATTAACTTGAAAACCTTTACAGATAGCCGTGGTAACCTAACTGTAATTGAAAAGGTTGTTCCTTTCGAAATCAAACGTATATTTTACATTTATGGCGTTGACAATTCTGAGCGTGGTGGACATCGGCACCATCAAACGCAGCAGGCTGCCATATGCATACGTGGAAAGTGCTGCATTTATAACAATAACGGCCTCGAAGAAACTTCTTTTACCTTGGATTCGCCAGATAAATGTTTGCTTATTCAACCTGAAGACTGGCATTCTATGTCCAACTTTAGCGAGGATGCTATCCTGATGGTTTTGGCATCTGCCTACTTCGAAGCCAGTGATTATATATACGCTCCTTACAGTTATGAATATGATAGAGTATGAAAATTTGTTCCTGCTAAACAAACCTTTCACGGAGCGCTATAAAGAAAGCTTTGCTGATAGTTTAGAAAAAGGATGGTTTATTCTGGGAAACAAGGTTCTTCAATTTGAAAAAGAATTTGCCTCTTATTGCGGGAGTAACTATTGTGCAGGCTTAGCTTCAGGTTTAGATGCGCTGGTACTTGCACTTAAATATTTTGACTTTCCCAAAGGGGCAGAGGTAATTGTGCCTTCAAACACTTATATAGCAACAATTTTAGCGATTTGCCAAAATGGATTGGTTCCTGTTTTAGTTGAGCCAGACCTGGATACTTATAATATTGATCCTGCTAAAATTGAGGAAAAAATCAGTCCAAACACAAAAGCAATTTTGGTGGTGCATTTGTATGGTAAAGCCTGTAATATGGATCCCATTTTAGCTATAGCAGCACAAAATGGAATTAAAGTAATTGAGGACTGTGCACAATCTCATGGGGCAACTTATAAAGGAAAAATGACAGGGACCTTTGGCCACTTTGGGGCTTTCAGCTTTTACCCTACAAAAAATCTAGGTGCGCTCGGAGATGCTGGTGCTTTGATTACTTCAGACACAGAAGTTATTGAAAAGATAAAAGCAATGCGTAATTATGGGTGTCATGAAAAATACCATAACAGTTATATAGGTGTTAACTCAAGACTTGATGAAATTCAAGCAGGCTTTTTATCTGTTAAACTGCCCTTTCTTGATGACATCAACGCACATAAAAAAAAGCTTGCCGCACTTTATCAGGAAAACCTTAAGCCTGAGTTTACCAGGCCGGTTATACACGAGGATTATAAAGACGTAAACCACATTTATACGGTAAGACACCAGGAAAGGGATAAATTAAAGGCATACCTTCTAAAAAATAACATTAAAACAGAAATACATTACCCTATACCTCCCCATCAGCAAAAAGCATTAAAAGGGAGCATCAAAGGATCTTTTCCCATTGCGGAACTGATTCATAGAACGACTTTAAGCTTGCCAATTTCTTATTTTCATACAGAACAACAAGTTGAACAGGTAATTACAGTAATGAACAAATTTTAAATCTAACATTAATCATCTGCGGAATTAGTATTTTAGCTCCCTAGGTAATTAAAATGTGGTGGAATAAGGCAACAATATTTATTTTAAAGATTACTATTGTTTTCATATTGTTTAGTATGGGGGCATGTAAAAAGGAAGTTACCGCTGATGAAGCGAAGGTTAAACCGCCGGTAAGAGCATATGTGGTAACTGCCAGGATTGATAAAAAGGGCACTAATAGCAATTCTGAAGGTACAGCAGTATTGAAAGGTAAGTATGATGAGGATACAAAAATATTAAGCTACGCTATAGAGTATACTAATGTAGCGCCTCTATTAATTACCTTAAGAAGCGGAATTAAAGGGAGTGAAGGATCCTTAGTGAAGCAATTATATAAATTAGAAAAGGAAAATGAAATTTCTGCCAAGATATCAGGCACTTTGTTATTAAATCCACTTCAGGAACGAGGCTTGTTAAAAGGGCTGTGGTTTGTTGCGATAAATACCATTATAATGACCCCTGAAATTTCAGGTAGGCTTACACTCAAACAACTTTAGCCGGAATTATAATGAGCATGTTATCAATAAGCCATATTCATGATGATTCAATCTTGATCGATGCTATTGCTTCGAGGGATAAGAAGGTGTTTGAAGTGATATATAAGAAATATTACGAGCAGTTATTCTCCATAGCCTACCGGTATGTTGGTGCCCAGGAAGCTGCAGAAGAAATAGTTCATGATGTTTTTATTACCATTTGGAATAAAGCCGGACATTTAAAAATCCAACATTCTGTAAAGAGTTATTTAATCAAAGCAATCATCAATACGTCGCTGAATTATATTAAAAAGGAAAAGTTAATAACAGCAAAGAGATTAAAATATATGGCCGAACAGCAGGAAGTTGATCATGATGAAAGCTCAAAA
>NZ_JAZQPU010000353.1:0-4951 GCF_045628745.1 Pedobacter sp. | reverse complement strand
CTCGCATCATCTAAATTCAACAGAAATTTTCCGGACAAGATGTGAAGCTGATGTCTAAGTTTTAGCAACATGTTGATCTATTAAGTGTATAAAATCAACAATTCCACGGTAATTTTGTTTGTTAAAATAAAAGTTCCATTTTCTTTACCCAATTCAACGTTATGTACTTAATCTTTCCAAAACAAGCTTTATTGCTTTTTCAACTACTTGCTGTGGGTTTGAACTGAATTCAAAATTAACACGACTCGCAAGTATAGCGTTTATAGATAGTGCTTTATGTCCAAGGGTTTTAGCTAAGGCATAAATACCAGCAGTTTCCATTTCTAAATTGGTGATTCTGTTTGGACCTTGCTGAAAAGTATTCACCATTTCAATAAAATTGGGTACTGCATTTTTTGCGCGCACTTGTCTTCCTTGCGGAGCATAGAAACCTGGTGCGGTAACAGTAATTCCATGGGTCAAATCTTTACCTATAGTATGTAACAACCCCGGATCTGCCGCAGCTATATAAGGATGGATATTTTTTAAATGTGTAAAATGACTTTTAAGGTGATCTAATAAAAGGTGTTCCTCACCAGATAACTCTTGCACATAATAGTTCATCAAAGCATCTAAACCTATACCATAAGAGGAAGCTAAAATGGTTCCCATCGGTATATCCGGTTGAACAGCACCTGAAGTACCTACGCGGATAATGTTTAATGAAGTCAACTTTTCTTTTACAAGCCTGGACTCTAAATCTATATTTACCAGTGCATCAAGCTCATTGATCACAATATCAATATTATCTGTCCCTATACCAGTAGAGATCACCGTTAAACGCTTGTTACCCAATGTGCCAGTATGGGTAATAAATTCACGCTTTCCTTTTTTTAATTCTATGGTGTCAAAATATTTAGAAACTTCCCCAACACGATCGGGATCGCCTACGGTAATGATTGTTTCTGCCAGGTCTTCAGGTAAAATATTAAGGTGATAAATGCTGCCGTCTTCATTGACAACTAAATCTGATGGGGATAATTTGTTCATGTGCTGTTATTAAGCTTATACGGTTTTAATATATTTTGTCTTAAGGGTATCGATGCTTTCTAACCGAGCCAGGACATGGTTAAGTTTTGATTGCCTGATTTCAATTTCAATAACACAATTGGTGTCAAAATTTTGTGCGTGAATCACAAGGTCTTCCTCTTTAATCGTTTTCATCACATCATTCATACTTAAGTAGTCAAAAGAGATTTGGTAACAATCGTTGACTGATTTTTCTATACGTTTAGCCTGATGAAGGGCATCAATGGTAGCGCTCTTATAGGCATTGATTAATCCGGGTACACCAAGTAATGTGCCACCAAAATACCTGACCACTACGACCAGAATATTGGTGAGCTCATGAGATAAGATGGTGTTGAGAATTGGCCTGCCAGCAGTGCCTGAAGGTTCTCCATCATCATTGAGCCTGAAAATACTTCTATCAGGTGTTAAACGAAGAGCCCAGCAGAAATGCCGCGCTTTTGGATGTGCAGCCCTCAGTTTAGCGATGATGGGTTTTACCTGGCTTTCATTGGTAATGGGATAAGCAAGTGCAATAAATTTACTTCCTTTATCTCTAAAGATTCCCTCTGCCTCATTTTCTATGGTAATGTAAGTATCATCAAACAGCATACATTTGAGCTAAAGTGATTAGGATGATGGACCCTAAAGCCAAGGTAAGGCCCATATAATTGATTTTGCTGAATTTCTCTTTAAATAAGGTAATGCCTATGATGCTACCCAAGATAATGACACCCATATTCATTGCTGCAAAAACCGTGGAAGGATTCTGTGCCATGCTTTGATGTGCTTTAAGGTAAAAAAGAATATTTCCAAAATTAAACAAGCCCAAAATGCCTCCACAAAAAAAGTTGATCAGCGCAATCTTTTCTTTCTTTACCAGTACAAAGTAAAGAATAGATAGTAGAGAAATTACAAAAGCGATGATAAAGACGACAATTAATGAGCTTGTATACGGTACCGCTTGCGTTTGTGCTATCTTTTTAAACAAGACATCAATAATACCAAAGCCAACAAACACCATTATGGCATACCACCAATTACTGGATGCTGCTGCTGTATTTTGTTTTTTAAACAGGGTGAGCATGATGGCCGACAAACCCACTACAAGGCCCAATATTTTCAACCCGGTTAATTGCTCCTTAAAAATAAAGTAGGCAGCAAGTATGGGGATAAATAAAGATAACCTTTGTGCAATGTCACTTTTAACGATGCCTACATTTTTTATTGAGGCAGCCAGCACCCAAAATACCAAGGGCAGTAAAATGCCTAGGGAAAGGTGGAGGAGTGAAGGGGCCGCCACCAGGTCTTTCACCTGCGGATGAAAGAAAATAAAACCCAGAATAATGGCAAAAAAGTAGTTCCAGGTAACGGTTTGAATAATGTTAATTTGGTAACGCCGTGCTAATTTTAAAAGTACACCAACGGTAACACTGCAACAGATACTGATTAGAATGTAGATCATAAAGATGTCCAGTTTTTATAGATAATGAGTTTATCCAAATTAATTGGAAATACATCAGTGATTAAGCCGTTAATGACAGGCGCATGGACCCCTGTTGCCCAGTTTTTAGCAGAACTGAAAACTCTGGCTTCATCCCACAAACGTGAGGAAATAAATTGGTTGAGGATATTAGCGCCACCTTCAATGATCACCGACTGAATATCCATCAGGTATAATTGATAGGCTATTTTCTGGGGCAGGTAAAACTTCATATCTTCCATTTGGATATAATGGATATTTTGGTGTACCTCGGTTTTAACCTCATTAAAGATAATGGTTCGCGCTGCATTGTTATAAATATGTTTATCCAAAGGGATCTCCAGGTGTCGGTCGATAACGAGGCGGATTGGATTTTTACCTTCCCAATCTCTGGTGGTCAATTGTGGGTCATCGGTAATCACCGTCTGTTTACCTACAAGGATTGCATCTTCCTCCGTGCGCCATTTATGAACTATCTTTTTAGCAAGGGCAGTACTGATCCATTCTTTGGATGGCTTTAATGGAGCAAAAAAACCGTTTGCCGTTTGGGCCCACTTTAAGATGATAAACGGGCGTTGTTTTTCAATTCTTGTGAAAAAACGCCTGTTCAACTGTCTGCATTCGTACTCTGAAATACCTTGCACAACTTCAATACCTGCATTTTTTAATTTAGCTATCCCTTTTCCATCAACATCTGGAAATGGATCTTTATTGCCAATGACAACCTTTTTAACCTGGTGTTTGATTAATAGATCTGCACATGGTGGTGTTTTACCAAAATGCGCACAAGGCTCCAGACTCACATACACTGTAGCATCTTTTAAGAGCTGATTTGCCTGATCGCCATATTTTTGAATCACAGACTGAACCGCATTGACTTCCGCATGCGCCTGTCCAATTTTAGCATGAAAGCCTTCGCCGATAATTCGACCTGCTTTAACGATTACACATCCTACCATAGGGTTAGGGCTTACCGAAGCAATGCCTATTTGTGCAAGTTCCAGGCATCGTTGCATATATAATTCGTCTGTCATCAGCGCAAAAGTAAGGTATATTGTTTGATTTAGTTACTTTTGTAACACATGAATTTTAAAGCCTTAAAGCCGTATTTTACACAGGAAATAGCTAATTTATATGATAATGAAGAGGCGGAGTCGCTCTATTATATGGCTCTTGAGAAATTAACCGGATGGGGAAGGAGTAAAATTATCTTTAACCAGGAGCAAGAGATACAAACGACTGAGCTCAAATTAATTAAAGACCTTATTGTGCAGCTGCAGCAAGGAAAGCCTATTCAATACATACTAGAGGAAGCTCATTTTTATGGGATGACATTGATGGTCAGCCCAGCTGTTTTAATTCCAAGAGCAGAAACAGAAGAGCTGGTTGACTGGATCATTGAAGAAGTAAAAGGTATTCAGCCAGCGGGAAATCTTTTAGATGTTGGCACAGGTAGCGGCTGCATTGCCATTTCATTGAAAAAGCATTTACCAGAATGGAATGTTGCCGCATTAGACATTTCTGAATCGGCCTTAAAGGTTGCTGCCCATAACGCGCTACAAAATAAAGTCATTGTTGAATTTATACATGCTGATGTGCTGCAATTTCAAACAGCGCAAAAATACGACCTGATCGTCAGCAATCCTCCATATATTAAAGAGGATGAGAAAGAGCAAATGCATACCAACGTAATGGAGCATGAACCCCATAGCGCACTTTTTGTGAGCAACCAGAACCCTTTAGTATTTTATAAAGCTATTGCCGCGCTAGCGGAAAAAAATCTTAACGAAAAGGGTTATCTATTCTTTGAAATCAATGAATACCTGGGTCAGGAAACGGTAGAGATGCTAGCTGCTTATGGCTTTGAAAATATTGTTTTGAGAAAAGACATGCAGGGCAAAGACAGGATGATTTGCTGCAGAAAGAATGCTTAACTTCTTGGGTGGTATTGTGTAATAACAGACTGCAGATAATCTCGATCCATATGTGTGTAAATTTCTGTGGTGATAATACTGGAGTGGCCGAGCATTTCCTGTACCGCACGTAAATCTGCACCTCCTTCAACAAGGTGTGTAGCAAAGGAATGTCTAAAGGTATGCGGACTGATACTTTTAGTAATGCCTGTTTTTTCAGCCAGGCTTTTAACCAGGGTAAATATGGAGATCCTGGATAGTTTTGTACCCAATCGGTTGATAAAGATATAATCTTCATAACCTTTTTTTAATTTACAATGCACCCTCACTTCAGTGATGTATAAGGCCACCATTTTCAAGGCCGTGCTCCCCATCGGTATTATTCTTTCTTTATTTCCTTTACCTTTCACTTTTATATACTCTTCTTCCAGGTTTAAATCAGAAAGCCGTAGGCTGCAAAGTTCAGAGACACGCAGGCCACAACCATAGAGTACCTCAATCATTGCTT
>NZ_JAZQPU010000352.1:0-3561 GCF_045628745.1 Pedobacter sp. | reverse complement strand
TTGAAGTGCGCCTTGTTCTTCCATCTCTTTTAGAATAGGACTGTTAGCTCTAATCTTTTGAACACTGTGTTTAACATTTTCTGCACATACATGGTGTAGATACTGTGGATTAGCTGAGGTTTTATCCCCCACAAAACTGCTTGATGCATCTACTGCAGGCTGTATTTTTTGAAGCAAGGCGGTGATATTACCCATCTTTACATTGTCTACCGCTGACCTGATGGCGCCACAATATTCATGACCTAAAACCAGGATCAATTTAGAACCAGATACTTTACAAGCGTATTCCAAGCTTCCTAAAATATCTTCATTAACCACATTTCCTGCAACACGCAACACAAAAATGTCCCCTATACCCTGGTGAAAAACATCTTCAACAGGAACTCTGGAATCCAGGCACGATAAAACCACGGCTAAAGGATATTGGCCCAAAGAGGATTGACGCATTCTTTCAGAGTTATTTCTAACTGTCAGTGTTCCATTTACAAAATCCTGATTTCCTTTTTTCAAGATTTCTAGAATCTTTGCTGGCTCCAATGAATGCTGCTGTTCCTCGGTTAATATGCTTCCGGCAATAACATCAGCATCAGAAATTTGCCGGGGGGCTAATTTTTTATTCTTACGGGTGTATAAATAAACCATGGCCACTAAGGCAATTCCAAGTAAAATCTCAAAAGAACTCATCATCGTGTTATCAGTTGATTGAATATGGATGCAATTTTACGGGTTTTTCATTAAAAAACGATGTTTTTATCGGTTATAAAGTGATCAGGAGCAAGATCTATTGTTGTTGATAGAGTCGCAAAGCCGATGCTTTTTTTAAGAATCGACAGGTTTAATAACTTTAGGTTATATATACATTGCTTATTTCATTGCTGTTTTTGAGATTTAATTCCATTAAAAAAAGGCTGCATCAAAAAATGATACAGCCTCCCTTTTAAAAAATTACTGCAATATAATTAGGCAGCATCAATTGCTTCACGCAATGCTTTTGCTGCTGCCGCAGGATCTTCAGCACCATAAATTGCTGCACCCGCTACTGCTACTTGTGCACCAGCTTTAATTACCTGGGCAACATTTTCGATATTTACTCCACCGGCAATAGATACAGGAACACCAACACGGGCAGCCTCATCAATTAATACCTGGATAGAGTAACCTGCAGTCCATTGTTCATCTAAACCTGCATGTAATTCTACAAACGTTGCACCTAGTTCTGTAACCTCACGTGCTCTTTTTTCCCTGTCAGGGTGACCAATTGTATCTACAACCACACCTTTACCATGTGCTTTTGCTGCTTTTACCGCACCAATGATCGTTGCATCGCCTGCTGTACTTAAAACAGTTACTAAATCTGCACCTGCTTTAAAAGCAATATCAGCTTCTAATTCACCAGCATCTGCAGTTTTTAAATCTGCAAAAACCAATTTATCAGGGTGTGCATTTTTCATTGCCGTGATTACCGTTGAGCCCATATTTTTAATTAGTGGGGTGCCTAACTCTATAATATCTACGTATGGAGCAACCTTTGCAGCAAGGGCTAATGCCTCTGCAGTGGTTAATAAGTCTATTGCTACTTGTAATTTTGCCATGATGTTATGTGTTAATTATTGTTATTATTCTAAATTGGAGTGCCTTACCCATAGTTCTTCTGCCGGTGTGCCATCGGCTTTCCACAATGTTTGAAATACAGCATCGCAGAGCAACAAAATAAATTGTTCAAACAAGCTGCCTGCATATTGTCTGGAGCGGCTGCTGTTGTGGTCCTCTTTTTCTGCTGCCGGAATGTGAACCACGTGGCTGGCAATTTTTGCCAATGGCGATTGTAATTGTGTAGTTAACACCACTACTTTGGCCCCAACGGCTATTGATTTCTCTGCTGCTTTGATAATGGTACTGGTGGTTCCTGAACCTGAGGCGGCGAGCAACAAATCGCCTTTTTGTATAGCAGGTGTGGTGGTATCACCAACAAAAAACACCTGAAGGCCTAAATGCATCAAACGCATGGCAACAGATTTCATGGAGAATCCTGAGCGACCCGCAGCGATAATGAAAATGCGATTGGCCTGTTCAATCTGCTGAACAAAGGCGGGCACTTGTTTGAAGTCTATTTGCTTTAACATCCAGGAATGTTCCAGCATGATCATCTCCAGGTTTGCCTTTACTTCCTGAGCCATTTCTTTTTCTTCTTTCCCTAATTGCATCTGCTGCCGTTTTTAAATCCCTGCAAAACTAGGCTACGTGGCGGCTGTTGCCCTTAGACTTTCAGCACATTATGTTGGACTATCTGGAACTACCGTAATGTAAAAGTCATAAACAAGCCACAAACAAATCCATATTTCCGAATAGTCCACCATTATTACCTTATTATCCACCGCTGCTGGGCAGAATTAGTTACCTTTAAACATCATGAATTCATCAACAGCACCTGAACTCGAAAAATCACTGATCTACATGAGAAACCTAGGCAATTGCCCACCCAGCTACCTCAATGATCCCGGCCGCAAGGACTTCTTTGAAATCGTATGGTTAAAAAACGAGGATGCCCTGCATGCTTTAAAACATGGTGATTTTGAGGTAAAGGGCGACTGGATTTACCTGATTCCACCTTACCGGGTGCACCAGTTAAATAAGGCAGGTAAAAAAGGAGAGCTGATTTCTTTTAAAAGGGCTATGCTGGAAGGAGAAGATAAAGAATTTTTGCTGGATCTGTTTAAGATTTTCAATGTACAGGGCGAATTCTCTTGTCTGCGTTTAAGCAAAGAAGAAGCGGAAGCTTTGTCTAACATTTATCTGCTGCTGGAAAAAGAATACCAGCAAGACACCGATGGCTTAATTATGGTGAAAGCACTGTTAAAGGTATTTCTTTTAAAGCTGATTCAGGTAAAAGAACAGCAGTTTACCGTGCATGACCTTCACCAGAAAAGGGTTTACGAGTTTCTGATGCTGCTGGAATCCAACTACCTTCAAATTAGGAATACTGATTTTTATGCAGGAAAACTAGGCATCAGCTCTAAACGCCTCAACCAGATTTTAAAGGAAAAACTGGATAAAACAGGCATGCAGCTGATTCACGACAGGTTAATTTTGGAAGCAAAGCGGAGCATTATCCATAGTGAGCAGACGATTAAGGAAATTGCCTTTGAACTGGGCTTTTCAGACAGGCCGTATTTTAGCCGCTTTTTCAAAAAACAGACTGGTGAAACCCCTGAAGCCTTTCAAAAGAAAGCAAAGGAGCATGTCAACTCAAAATTTAACACCCTGGTTTAAATAAGCCATATTAGCCGCGCATTTTTTAACATTTAGGCGTATGAATTAACACCTTTTGCTTATCTTTAAATAGCATAAAAGCTACACAAAATGGACATACATTATGGGTGGGTGGCATTCACTATAGCCGTTATGGTTTTGCTTATATTGTGGTTATTTAAACGTAACCAGAAAGATAAAGCCGAATATATAGATGAACTGATCAAAACTGATCTTCCACCAGAAAAACACGAGGAAGATAAAATCTCTTAACGATATAGCAAATAATTACGCCTAACTATTTGTTATGCG
>NZ_JAZQPU010000351.1:0-22080 GCF_045628745.1 Pedobacter sp. | reverse complement strand
CGGTAGCCAGAAGAAAAGGCAAGGGAGTGTCCAAAGGGACGGTTAAATAAACCAGCCCTTAACGAAAGGGCTTTATAATTTGGCTCATGGATTTGGATATAAGCATCCATCAGTTGTAGCCCGTTTTCTGTGGCATCAATCTGCATCACCAAATTAGTATAATTGTCTTCTCTTTCTATCTTTAAACGGCCCCTTCTGATCATGAAGCGCTCTTTTGAGTTTTCTTCAAAATCTCCACCAGAGACCGAGGAAATCCCTTCAGACTGTGCCCGCTGGTATTGTGTTTGTATATAGCCCGTAATTTTAATGTTATTAAATTCATAGGGCGGCTTCTCATTACTTTGTGCCAAAGCAGATATAGGCAGCACATATAAGAGGAGTAATATTTTCAGTTTCATGAATAGTATTGTTAAGAAATCGCAAATTACGTTTTATGCAGAGTTATATCAATTTTGATGCTTGTTTTGTAATTTTCCGGCATTTTTTTATAAATTGCAATTGTTTGGAACTACCTTTGTTAATGTAGTATCTACAATAATAACAAATGAAACTAAAAAAATACCGTGTTTTCATTGTCATCGCCTTTTTAAGCATCTTCTCCGCTAAGATGCTAATTTCTCTTGCGCCAGTCATCGTGATGAACCTGGACAAGGAAATGATGAACTCTGTGATCATGCAGGTAGAACTGGAACATGGTGCTGATGAACCGGGTAAAACCTTAAAGTTCGTTGATGGAAAAATTATTGATCATCATACTATAGCTTATCTTCCCTTACGTTATCATTTCTATATCAATAACAGTTATATTGAGCACTTTAAACGCTATGTAGATCCCTTTTACCCTGCGGTACCTACTCCTCCTCCTAATCTTGTGTAGTTAATTAACCATGCAGTCTCTTTTCTGCTGGTTTAGCCAGTTGGGCTTATTCCCGACAGGCAACAATATTTAATTTCTTACAGATAATAATATTATTTTTATGCAAGATAGGAATTCAGTCTTTTCAAGATTGGAAGTGAAGAAGTATATCTTAAAAAAGAACCTTAAACACGACTTACCCTCGAGTATAGTTGTCTTTCTGGTAGCGCTTCCTTTATGTTTAGGTATCGCTTTAGCCTCTGGGGCACCACTTTTTGCTGGTCTGCTGACTGGTGTAATAGGCGGTATAGTAGTGGCAAGTATCAGTGGCTCACAATTGAGTGTAAGCGGACCGGCCGCAGGTTTAACCGTTATTGTTTTAGGTGCTATTACCCAGTTGGGTAATTACCAAACCTTTTTGCTGGCCCTGGTTATTGCAGGTGCCATGCAATTGATTTTAGGCTTAATCAAAGCAGGATCAGTAAGCAGTTATTTTCCTTCCAGTGTAATTGAAGGTATGCTCGCTGCTATTGGTGTAACCTTAATTATTAAACAGCTTCCCTATGTTTTAGGCTTAGATCCTTCGCAATATACATTTGCGGCTATTACCAGTGGATCTGCCAATTTTGGCCTTGTGGCCATCCTTATTGGAGCCGTTTCATTGGCCATCTTAATTTTCTGGCCTAAATTTAAAAAGCTCAGCAGTGTTCCTGCACCATTGGTAGTCGTTGTTGTAGGTATAGCTATAAGTTATGCTTTTAAAAATACCGAATATGGTATCGCCGCAAAACAAATGGTGGCCATTCCTGAAGTAAGTGGTTGGGGAGAACTCTCTGGCTTATTTATGATGCCAGATTTTACTGCCATTCAAAACCCGCAGGTGTGGGTAGTAGCAGGTACCCTTGCCGTTGTAGCCAGTTTAGAGACCCTATTGGGGATTGAAGCTGTCGATAAAATTGACAAGCTGAAAAGAACTTCTCCGCCCAATAGAGAATTAATTGCTCAGGGTATTGGAAACATGACCAGCGGTATGTTAGGTGGTTTACCTATGACCTCTGTTATTGTAAGAAGTTCTGCCAATGTAAATTCTGGTGGTAAAACAAGAATGTCTTCCATTTTTCATGGTTGCTGGTTATTGTTATCCCTGTTGTTTATTCCAGGCATTATCAACATGATTCCATTGGCTTGTTTAGCCGGGGTACTCTTGTTTACAGGTTATAAGTTAACAAGGATAGCCTTATATCAACACATGTATCATAAAGGCTGGGACCAGTTTGTTCCTTTTGTAATTACCGTTATTGCAGTCTTGTTAACAGACCTGCTAAAAGGGGTGGCCATAGGAATGTTGGTATCCATATTTTACCTTTTACGCACCAATATGCGCAATCCTTATTTCTATAAACTTGAACAGGATGGCAGCAAAAAGGACCTTCGTATCAATTTAGCCGAAGAAGTTTCCTTTTTAAATAAAGCCGCTATTCAAGGTATCTTAAGGAAAATCCCTAAAGAAACCAATGTGGTTATTGATGGTACAAATTCAAAATACATTGATCCGGATGTATTAGAAACCATTTTCAATTTTAAGCATAGTGCTTACTCCAAGGGAATTATTGTTACCTTGAAAAATGTGCGTAAACAATATACAGTACCTAAATTAACAGATGAATTAGTTCAAATCAACAATTAAACTTATGTGCGCGAAATTAGAAACACAACCTACAGAACATATTACATACGAAGGCCTTTTAGAAGGAAATAAAGAATGGGTAGCGGGAACACTTGCTGAAGACCCTGGTTATTTTGACCGCTTAGCAGCAGGACAAAAACCACCTATCATGTGGATAGGCTGCTCTGACAGCAGGGTGCCTGCCAATCACATTACCAATACCAACCCCGGTGATATTTTTGTACACCGTAACATTGCCAATGTAGTGGTACATACAGACATGAACATGTTAAGTGTATTAGATTATGCTGTAAATGTTTTACAGGTAGAACATGTAATTGTTTGTGGTCACTATGGCTGCGGTGGTGTAGAAGCTGCTTTGGGTACTAAACAACATGGTATCATTGATAACTGGTTAAGGAATATCAAAGATATTTACCGTTTACATTACCATGAACTGGATATCATCTCTGATCATAAAAAGAGATGCGATCGTTTGGTAGAATTGAACGTGATTGAAGGGGTGTTTAACCTTACTAAATCATCTATTGTGCAAAACAGATGGGGCAGTGGTAAAAAGCTGGGTATTCATGGTTGGGTATATAGCTTAAACACCGGTTTAATCAAGGATTTAAATGTAAGCTGCGAGGCCAATGACCACCTGAGCTCTGTGTTCAGGATGGACCAAATGATGTAATCAAAATGAGGCCGTATCGTTGAAAAACAATACGGCCTTTTTCATGGTGCCTTTAACAGAAAGATCCTGTACCATTCATCATGATACAGGAACTTTTCTTTATAAGGAGAATAATGCTATTAATCTTCAGCTAAAAATGGATAACGGTAATCTTTTGCAGGATCAAAAGTTTCTTTAATGGTACGTGGAGAAACCCAACGTAAAAGATTGATCATTGATCCGGCTTTATCATTTGTACCAGAACCTCTGGCACCACCGAAAGGTTGTTGACCTACAACAGCACCCGTACATTTATCATTGATGTAAAAGTTACCTGCAGCATTGCGTAAAACATGCGTTGCTTTGGCAACAGCATACCTGTCTTGTGCAATAATAGAACCTGTTAAAGCATAGATAGATGTTTGATCAACGACCTCTAAAGTCTGCTCAAATTCTTCGTCATTATAAACAAAAACAGTAACTACAGGGCCAAATAACTCTTCGCACATGGTGGTAGATTTTGGATCCTGTACAACTAATACTGTTGGCTCAATGAAATAACCTTTAGATTTATCATAATTCCCACCAGCCATAATCTCTACGCCAGCATCTTTTTTAGCGGCTTCAATATAGTTAGCTAGTTTATCAAATGAGTTCTCATCAATAACGGCATTGATATAGTTGCTGAAATCCTCTGTAGGGCCCATTCTAAAGGTCGCCAGGTCGCGCAACATCAGTTCCTTAATCTGTGGCCATAAGCTCTTGGCTACGTAGATTCTGGATGCTGCAGAACATTTCTGTCCCTGGTATTCGAAAGCACCTCTTAAAATAGCGGTGCTTGAAACTTCAACATCAGCAGAGCTATGTACAACGATAAAATCTTTACCACCTGTTTCACCCACAATACGAGGGTAGGTTTTAAATTTATGAATGTTGTTTCCTATCGTTTTCCAGATGTTTTGGAAAACGCCGGTAGAACCAGTAAAGTGAATTCCGGCAAAGTCAGGGTGACTGAAAATAACATCACCCGCATCAGGACCAGAAACATAAATCAAGTTGATAACCCCATCAGGTAAACCAGCTTCTTTTAAGATCTGCATGATTACATTAGCCGCATAGATTTGAGTGTTTGCAGGTTTCCAAACCACAACATTGCCCATCATTGCCGCAGAAGTAGGTAAATTACCTGCAATAGCGGTGAAGTTAAATGGTGTTAAAGCAAATACAAAACCTTCTAAAGGGCGTTGCTCTACACGGTTCCAGGTACCTTTAGAAGATACAGGCTGTTGCTTGTAAACATCAGCCATGTAGCTTACGTTGAACCTTAAGAAATCTATAAACTCACAGGCAGAATCAATTTCAGCCTGGTAAGCATTTTTACTTTGCCCCAACATCGTTGCAGCATTCAATTTATAACGGTAAGGACCTGCAATAAGATCTGCAGCTTTTAAAAATATAGCCGCACGTTGTTCCCAGGCTAAGTTTTCCCAATCTGCCTTTGCTGCTAATGCAGCATCAATAGCTTGTGAAACATGGCTTTTTTCGCCTTTGCTGTATTGTCCTAAAATATGTTGGTGATCATGTGGTGGTGTAATTTTTACTTTAGCTTCTGTAAAAACCTCTTTTCCACCAATATACATGGGTATATCTGTTTGTTTGGCGCGCGCATCAGTCAATGCGGCTTGTAGAAGTTCACGTTCTTGACTTCCCGGAGCGTAACCTAAAATAGGCTCGTTAATCGGAGTGGGTACGTTAAAAAATCCTTTAAGCATAATAATAAATAAGTTTATACAAAGATAGTTTTTATTTTTTTGCCATTATAACAGCGCAAGCGCTGTCGCTTATTTATGACAGATAATGCTTAATTTTGAAGCTGAAATGATAAATACCCTGCGTCTGCTGCTGCTTCCGTTTTCTTTAATCTATGGCCTGGTGGTGGTGATCAGGAATAAGTTCTACGACTGGGGGATTTTTAAAAGCACTTCATTTAACCTGCCGGTTATATGTGTAGGTAACCTCGTTGTGGGGGGCTCAGGCAAAACACCCCTTACAGAGTACCTGGTGCAGCTGCTTGAAGGTTATAAAATTGCTATCCTCAGCAGGGGTTATGGCAGGGATACTAAAGGTTTTATCTTGGCAGACCCACAGGCTACGGCCAACAGTATTGGCGATGAGCCCATGCAATATTACCGCAAGTTTCCTCAGGTTACAGTGGCCGTGTGTGAAGACCGTGTAAAAGGAATCAATGCACTGAAAGCAACGCACGACCTTATTATTTTAGACGATGCTTACCAGCATAGAGGTGTAAAAGCCGGTTTTAACATTTTACTTTTTGAATTTGCCAAGCTAAAAAGGCAGCAGTTGCTGTTGCCTGCAGGCAATTTGCGCGAACCTTTTATAGGCTACAAGCGTGCCCAGGCCATCCTGGTCACTAAAGTTCCTGGAAAGCTAGAACAAGAAGACAAGCGGAATATAGAAAAGCAATTTGCTTCCGACTGGAAACCCGCATTTTCTGCCATTCAATATCATCAGCTGCAGCCTGTATTTAACGGCGAGAGCCTTTCCTTAACATCTTTACCCAAAAATACGGTGGTGTTTTTATTAAGTGGCATCGCCAATCCGGCACCTTTGATAGCTCATTTAAAAAGCTTTTGCAACCCTATTATCCATCATGATTATCCCGATCATCACCAGTTTACAAGACCCGAAATAGAGCGGTTGCAGCATGAATTTAATAAGGAAAATACCAAAGAAAAAATAATTATAACAACAGAAAAGGATGCGCAGCGTTTATCTGCTATGGGTATTGAGGAATTAATGTTCGGCATACCCCTCTATTTTTTGCCAATAAAAATAGAAATACTGGCAGAAGATAAGCTTATATTTGACCAAAAGATCCTGAATTATGTTTCAAGCTATACACGAAACCGTTGAATATATAAAGAGAAAAACAGAACAATTCCAGCCTGAAGTTGGAATAATACTGGGTACCGGCCTAGGAGTACTTGTTAAAGAAATTGAAGTTTCGTTCAGTTTAATGTATCCTAATATCCCTAACTTCCCTATCTCAACCCTTGAGTTTCACTCTGGAAAGTTGATTTTTGGAACACTCAACGGCAAAAAAGTTGTAGCTATGCAAGGCCGTTTACATTATTATGAAGGCTATAGCATGCAGCAGATTACCTTTCCGGTAAGGGTGATGAAAGCCTTAGGCATCCAGTATTTATTTGTTTCCAATGCTGCGGGTTCCTTAAATCCAGATATTAAAAAAGGAGACCTGATGGTGATTAATGACCATATCAACCTGCAGTTGGAAAGTCCCTTACGTGGAAGAAATGATGCTGACATGGGCCCACGTTTTCCAGATATGAGTGAACCTTATAGCCGCAAGCTGATTGAAAAGGCAATGGAAATTGTAACTGAAGAAGGTATTACCTGTCACCAGGGCGTCTATGTTTCCGTTACCGGACCAAATTTAGAAACCAAAGCAGAATATAAATACCTTCGTATTATCGGTGGCGATGCTGTAGGGATGAGTACCGTTCCTGAAGTGATCGTTGCCACGCACATGAATCTTCCTGTATTTGCCATCTCGGTAATTACCGATGAAGGTTTTGGCGATGTGCTTCACCCTGTATCCCTGGACCAGATCCTGGAAACGGCTCGTGTTGCAGAACCTCAAATGACTAAAATATTAAGCCAGTTAATTTCCAAACTCTAATGTATAAAGCCCTTGTTCTTTCATTTCTATTTTTTCTCCTTGTAGCAGGACAAAAAGCCAGTGGACAGGATTTGAAGACCAATGTAAGAGATAACAAAGAACTAGATTCTTTAAGGCAAAAACTAGATGGGGGCGAAGACTCTGTGGTCTTCACCTCTAAATTTGTCCGTTATACTACGCTGAAATTAACCAAAGACAGCATCCAGACTTTTCCACTGGATACCAGTCTGCGTAATTTTCAAAATTATAGTCCCATCAGTCAGCCTCGTCGCCCTACTATTGGTACGGGTAATTTGGGTCTTGCGGCAAAAGCCCTGCTTTTTGAACCGCGGAAGTCTATAGGTTTTGATGCTGGTTTTCATAGCCTTGATGCTTATGCCATGACGCATGACGATGTAATGTATTACCAGGCACGCACGCCCTTTAGTAATTTATATTACATGGGGGCCGGGCAAACCGAGCAGATGTTTAGGGTATCACATTCTCAAAATATCAAGAAAAACTTTAGCATAGGGGCGTTTTATGACCGTATTGGCGCAAATGGACTCTATGCCAACCAACGTGGCGACCATTTAAATGGTGGTTTTGCCAGCTGGTACCAAAGTACAAACAAGCGATACAATATATGGGTAAACGGTATTTTCAATACCCTCAAAGCACAGGAAAACGGTGGTTTGTTTGATGAGGCCAATAATGCCGGCGGACAAGTAACCAAGGATGCCATGGTGGTAAATTTAAGAACGGCCAAGCAAATTTCCCGTAAAAACTTTATGCTCATCAAGCAGAGTTATTTCATTGGCCGCATAGATACCGTACCACAAGAAGTAATGAAAAAGGTATTGCCTACCAATAAAGTCAGTTATACCCTTGCTTATAACAATGAGTCGTTTAGCTTTTTGAAAAATGAAAGTGATGATTTTTCTATCTTGCCCGAAGGTATGATCGACCTTTCTTTTACCCATGACTCTACCAATGTAAAACACCTGCAGAATGAGTTTTTATATAGTTTCTTCTTGCGTGGAAAATCTAAATCCTTCATCAAAAATGAACTTAAAGTAGATGTCGGTATCCGTCATGATTACTATAAATACCTGCAGCTTGCCCAGTATGCAGACTTTACTGATTATTACAATTATACCTCCACCTTCCAAAATTCCACCTTATTAGGGGCTTTGGGTTACCGTTTCAGTAACAGGGTTAATTTAGATGTCAATGTACAACAGATTTTTCAGGGCCGCCAGATAGGTGATTTTCTTTATGAAGCCACCAGTAACCTAATGCTCAGTAAAAATGCAGGCCGTGTTGTGTTGGGCGCTTATATCCAGAACAAGTCGCCCGAGGAAATTTACAACCGTTATTTTGGTAATCACTATAACTGGAGAAATGATTTCAACAAAACCAAAACGGTTAATTTCTCTTTCAATTACCTCAATGATCAATACAAGCTGGAAGCCGGCGCACAGTATTTCCTTATTAATGATCACCTGTATTTCGGTCAGGAAGGAACTGTTGGCATTAAACCACTGCAAGCAAGCAGCATTAACCTGTTAAAAATTACGTTGGGCAAGAAGCTGAAATTCGGCAAGTTTAACCTGGACAGTTATGTGGTTTACCAAAAAACCGACAATGAAAATATTCTAAGAACACCGGAGTTTTATACGTTTAACAGCTTCTATCTTAATCAAACATTTTTTAAATTCCTTAATACTGACATAGGTTTTGATGTCAAGTACAATACCGCCTATTTAAGCTATGCCTATTCACCTGCTGCCAGTCAGTTTTACATTCCAGATACCCCATTGAAACTAAAAACTGAGCCTGTAGTTGATGTTTGGGTACGTGTAAGTTTAAGAAAAGCGAACCTGTTTGTCAAATATGATTATGCTAACCAGGGCTTGCTTGCTAAAGATTACTCCACGGTACAAGGTTACCTAATGCCAGAGCGGATGTTGAAGTTTGGCGTGAGTTGGAACTTTTACGATTAAAATATATACTTTTATCCCATATAGCATTTAACCCTTAATGTTTAGGTTTCATTTCAATTTACTAAATTTGGGTTTTACATAAAAAAAAGACTATGAGCAAAGCAATAATAAAAACAGAAAAAGGGGACATGACCGTTGAGTTTTACGATAAGGATGCACCTAACACAGTTGCCAACTTTAAAAAACTTGCAAAAGAAGGTTTTTATGACGGCGTAACTTTTCACCGTGTCATTCCTAATTTCGTTATTCAAGGTGGATGTCCAAACTCTAAAGACCCTAAAACAGCTCATTTAGCTGGTACTGGAGGTCCTGGTTATAAAATTGACTGCGAATTAACTGGCGAAAACCAATACCATGACCGTGGTGTGTTGTCTATGGCACATGCAGGTAGAAATACTGGTGGTTCACAGTTCTTTGTTTGTCACAGCAGAGAAAATACTGCTCATTTAGATAGAAATCATACTTGCTTTGGTAAAGTGGTAGAAAATGTTGACTTGGTAGATGATATTAAAGCAGGAGACAAGATAGTAGGAATAGAACTGATAGAAGATTAATTATGAATTTAAGAGGAATTGTTGCCGTTTCTGGTAGACCGGGTCTATTTAAGCTGGTTGGACAAAATAAAGCAGGTTACGTATTAGAAAGTCTTGATGCTCAGAAAGTGAAAATCATTGCTAACGTAGCTAATACTAAATTAGCATCTTTAGAGGACATTACAGTTTATGGTCAGGAAGACGACTTGAAACTGGTTAATGTTTTCGCAAATATTGCTGCCACTACAGGAGAAGTTCCTGATTCTAAAGCTGATGTTGCCACTTTAAGAGCATTCTTTACAGAAGTAGCACCTAAGCATGATGAAGAGAAAGTATATACTTCAGACATGAAGAAAATTATTACCTGGTACCACTTGTTAAAGGATCTTCCTTTATTCAGCGAAGAAGCACCAAGTACTGAAGAGCATGAGAATTTGCTTGCTGAAGATAAAACTGCAGCTGCTAAATTAAAAGCAACTACTAAGCCAGCAAATGCTAAAGCACCAAGTAAAACTGCTCAGCCAGCTAAAAAAGCTAGCATGACAAGCAAGAAAGGCGTTTAATAAATTTATGATGAAAGGGCCGGACGTGTATAACACCTCCGGCTTTTTTTATTTCTCTGAATTTTCTTGCCCAATGGAGGCCTCCTGGTTTTCATTCAAAGGCAAAAACACCCTGAATACTGAACCTTTATCGGGCTCACTCTCCACCGTGATTTTTCCACCAGCAGATTTTAGAATTTCATTGACCAGGTAAAGTCCTACACCATTTCCTTCCACAGAGCTTTTGACCCGAAAGTGTTTTTTAAAAATGGAGTCCCTGTTTTCAGGGTTAATCCCTATTCCATTATCCGAGACGCTTATCACCAGAAAACTACTTTCAATATAAGATTTAATGTGGATTTCAGGTATTCGGTGTGAAGCGCCATACTTAATGGCGTTATTAACCAGGTTATAAATAATGCTACGCAATTTGCGCCTGGGAAAGGTGATCTCTGATGGCCCAATGTCTGCCCTAATGATTGCTTTGGACGCTTGGATTTGTGTAGAAAGTGTAAGCCTGACATCTTCTAGTATATTTTCTAAATCCAGCATTTCTTCTACGGCCTGATAAGGGTGTTCATGCCAACGTGACTGCACAAGGTCAAAAATAACTTGTTTCATTTTGTTCAGGCTATTTTCCACATTATTCAATAAGGCTGGAATTCTTTCTTTTCCTTTCTCAGGCACTTTTTTAAGCAATTCCACGGTCAGGCTTAAGGCCATGAGTGGGTTTTTAATGTCATGGGCAATCGTATCCAACAACAATTCATGCTCAGATATCAACTTTTCCTGTTCCTTAAGGTCTTTAATCCTGGTGGTGATATCAATAAAAGTTATAATTACCCCATTCGACTTATTTTCTTTACGGATAAGATAGGGAAGGATATTCATTTGAAACCATTTCATATCCGTGGTCTGAATTTCTTTCTCCAGGATTTCTCCTGTGTCTATGACTTGCTGAATGTTATCAATGATGGTAGGAAAACGAAAATTGTCTGCCACTTCCACTAAGTGTTTACCAATATGGTCCTGTCTAAGTTTGAATTGCTTCATAGCAGAAGGCGTAAATTTACGAAGCACCAATTGAGCATCAACAAAGAGTTGGGGTATAATAGTGTTTTGAAAATAATTTTCTAGTTCTTCATTAAGCTCGATCAGCTCATCGATCTTTTCATTTTTGTTTTGCATAGCCGGATGGTAAGACTGTTACAGTATTTGTCGGACAAGGTAAGTAATAATGTAGATACATAAGTTTTTAAGGGCTACCTTTAACCAAATACGTCAAATTATTAATATTCAGTGACTATTATAACACTAAAGACATCAAGCAGGTTTAATTGTTTGATATCGAACTAATATTTATATTTGTAACATGTTTGATGAAGAATATGCAAAAACCATGCATTTTTATTTCCACGCAGTCCTTCGCTTACGGCAGGATTTGCGACAAAGAGTGCAGCGGAAATTAACAGAACATGGACACAGCGATATCACACTTGAAATGACTCAAGTGCTTTATTACCTGCATTACGGGGCTAAGGCGATGAAGGCCAACCAGCAAGAAATTGCCAATAAAACGGGCAAGAATAAGTCCAGCGTGACCTCACTGCTGGACAACCTTGTTAAAAGAGGCTTAGTTGAGCGGGTTATAGATAAAAATGACAGGCGTCATAACGTCATCACCCTTACCGTATTGGGCACCGCATTTGTTGAAGAGATTTACGATAAGGTTTACCGTACTTACGATATAGCAAAGATTCCGTTTTCTATCAAGGAGCTGCAGCACCTTACCGATCTTCTTAACCAACTGATGGACAGTTAAGCTATTCTAAATGTATGTTAACATCATGAAAAACATCATCATCACTCTTCTCGGAATCCTTTTTGGTACTATATCTTCTTTATCGGCGCAGGAGCAGCATCTATTATTGAAAGTAGATTCTTTATTGAGCTTAGCAGCGCAAAACAGCAAACAGCTGGAGATCACCCGTCACAAAATAAATATAAGTGCCAATGCTACCACTATTGAAAAGCAGCGGGCTTACCTTCCAGAGCTCGGCGCTTCATTCAGTTATGGATATATCAGTAATGCACAGGTGTGGGATAATCATTTCAACTATGAAACTACTATTATGATGCCACATACTTCCCTTGATCTTTCACTCAGCGCCGGTTATGTTGTTTTCAACGGCAATGCAGCTAAAAACAAGATTGCCAGGGCAAAGCTGGAAGAGCAAATTTCACTCCTGGATTACCAGAAGGATAAGGAAGATATTCAGTTTTTACTGCTTGCAAAATACCTTGATCTCTTTGCGTCACGCAATCAGGAACATGTATATCTGCAGAACATTGCACTGGCTGATAAAAGGCTTGCCAATATCAAAAAGCTGATAGAACAGGGCATGCTCACCCACAATGATCTGGTGAGAAGCCAGCTCCAGCTTACTGATATTAAACAGCAATTGAATGAAGTTCGCAATAACATCACCATCATTAATCACGATCTCAAAACCGTATTAGCACTGCCTGAAAATATTGCTATTGATGTGGATACGCTGTTATACAACAAAGCTATAGCCCCCGGACCGTTGAATCAATACACCATGCGCTTGAGGGATAAAATCCCAGAGTTAAAAATTGCCAATGTGCAGAATCAGCTCGCAGTCAATCAGGTCGATATCACCAAAGCAGATCGTCTTCCTTCCATATCCCTGTTTGCAGGGGATGCCTTAAGCAGGCCATTTTTGTATTCTATACCCCCTCAGGATATTTATCTGCATCATCTCCAGGTCGGCTTTAGGATTCGCTATGATATTAGTTCTTTATATAAAAGCAAGAACCTGATCCAGCAGGCTAGAATGAATGCTGTGCTTTCACAAAAAAGCGAAGAATGGGCAAACCAGCAGGTAGAAATGGCCATTCATGCGGCTTATGTGAAATTGCAGAACGCCTGGGAGCAATATGCTTCAAAGAAAGAAAGCTTTCAACTTGCACAGGATAACTACAGGGTTGTGGAACAAAAATACCTCAATAAATTTGCTACCATAACAGATATGCTGGATGCCAGCACAGCACTGCTCACAGCGCAGATTAACATGAACAATGCCCGTATTGGCATTGTCTATCAACATTACAATCTATTAAAAACATCCGGTCTTTGGGAAGAAGTTCGGAACTGAAACCTGTCTGAATGAGAATCAAATAAAAACCAAAAAGCAAGATGTCAACTAAACAGGAAAATGAAAAAATGTACAGTTCTAAGAAATTTAGAATTGCATTGAATATATTCACCATTACCATCCTTTTGGGACTGGTTGTATGGGGACTTACTATATTCTTTCATTTGGGCGATGCTGAGTTTACAGAAGATGCACAAATAGAAGAATACATTAGTCCGGTTAATACAAAAGTCTCCGGCTATATCAAACAAATCCGCTTTGAGGAATATCAATTGGTACACAAAGGTGACACCCTGACCGTTATCGATGATAGTGAATATAAAATTCAGCTGAAACAAGCAGAAGCATTGTTAAAACAGGCACAGGCAGGAAAAACAATCGTCCGTTCAGATGTAGGCGTTTCGAAAAACAGTACAACAATTTCTCAGGCTAATCTGCAAGAAATCAAGGCACGTCTGTCTAACCAGGAGCAGAATCTAAAACGTTATGGTAACCTCCTGAAAGCAGACGTGATACCACAATTTGAATACGATCAGGTGAAGACTGAATATGAAGCTATGAAAGCCAAATATGAATCTTTACTGCAACAGAGACAGTCCACCAAACTTAATACCAGAGCACTTGCTAACAAAATAGAACTCTCTGAAGCGGATATCATGAAAGCAGAAGCTGCTATTGAACTGGCCAAGCTAAATATTTCTTACTGTTATATTACGGCACCTTATGACGGAA
Source organism: Pedobacter sp. (assembly GCF_045628745.1). Taxonomy (GTDB): domain Bacteria; phylum Bacteroidota; class Bacteroidia; order Sphingobacteriales; family Sphingobacteriaceae; genus Pedobacter. The sequence continues at coordinate 8,190 of NZ_JAZQPU010000351.1, read as the reverse complement.
CAATGGGCCGAAGGAAAATAGCAGAAAACCAATTGCTACAGGCCGGTCAAACGTTAACAACAATTGTGAAAGCTGGTAATAAATGGGTAACCGCCAATTATACAGAAGCACAGATCGAAAATATCCGCCTGGGAGATCGTATGCGTATTAAGGTTGATGCCATCAGCGATAAGACTTATATTGGTGAAGTTACTGCCATTTCCGGTGCCACAGGCAGCCGATACTCCGCATTACCTATAGATAATTCAACGGGCAATTTTGTAAAAGTACAGCAACGCATTCCGGTACGGATTAAATTTATCGGAACTGACCAGGATATCGAAAAGATAAGGGCTGGAATGAATGTGGAAGTGACCAAAGAATAGACAAATGAAAAATTCCATCTTTCATGAACCGGTATCAAATCTGGTAGAGAAAATCTGTATCATCATCCTGGTCTGCTCACAGATCCTGATCAGCGGGATTTCTTCGAGTTCTTTAGGGCCAATGACAGCATTTCTGGGCGATGAGAAAGATGCCATCCAGTTTATTTACTATAGCGGTATCATAGCCACCATCAGTATATACCCATTGATAGGACGCTTTACGCGCTATTTCCGCAAAAGGCAACTACTGCTCATGTGCATCTCTCTGGAACTGATCTTACTAATCCTTTCTGTTTTTAGCAAAAATGATGTTGAATTATTTATCTGCAATTACCTGCTTTCCACTATCAAGATGCTTTGTCTTATCATTTGCATTGGATTGTTTATGGCAAAGTATAACCTAAGTCAAAGCAGGGGGTTGTTTTATGGCTTATACTATGCTTTTTCTTTTAGTTTAAGTCAATTGTATTCATATGCTGTTGCTGTGCTTCTGCAGACTTATTCATGGAAATACACTTTTCTACTCAGTCTTCCCGGTATTTTTATCAGCCTGCTCATCGTTATTTTTCTCATGCATTCCAAGCGCATGGTTAGAAAGTATCCTTTCTATCAAATCGACTGGATAGGATACCTGCTTTTTGTGGTATCGAGCTTATGTCTATCTTTTGGCTGTATCTTTGGGGAAAGGCTGGAGTGGCTTGAAAGTAATTTAATCCGTTTTGTATTTACGACTGCTGTTATCGGCTATGTATTATGGGTCTTGCGAATGCTGGCCATACGAAGACCTTATGTAAATGTGAGGGTATTGTTCATGTTCAGCCACGTAAGGTGGGGTGTGGGTCTAATGGTATGTATGTTTTTCATTTATAATACCTTCAATATCTCTACGGAATTTATGAAGGTCAACCTAAAGTATAATGATACTTATGTGGCCGCCTCTAATCTGTATATGATCATTGCCTTTTTGATATTTATTCCGCTTACAGGAATCTGGCTTCATCGATTTCACCGGGCACGTGAACCATTATTCATTGGCTTTATGCTATTTGCCGTCTACTATTTTTATACAGCACATATTTTCTATCCAGAAGAAAATAGTGGCTTTTTCCTGCTTCCTATGATGATCAGGGGGGCTGCTTATGGCATTAGCATTACCTCCTTATCTTATTATGCATCTGTTAATATACCAGCAGAAGCAAGTTCACACCGGGCATTTTTATCATTAGCTTCACGGAGTGTATTTGCGGCTCCAATAACCAGTGCTTTCTGGCAGGACAGATTTAATCATTTTAAACAGAAGCAGTATGATGTTATTGCTGCCCAATATAGTATGGATGATTATCGTGTACAAGACTTCATGAAGGGCTCGGTTTTGGACCATCAGAAAAGTGGACATGGTGTTGAGTTGGCTAACCAATTGGCAACTCATAGTCTGCATGCTAAGATTTATAATGATGCACTTATATTAAGCGCTCAGAATATCTATTATGTATTGGCTGTGGTTAGCCTTTTGTTGGCGATAGCTGTTCTTTGTCTAAAAGTGTTGAATATCCACTATGTATCAGAAAAAAATAAATATCCACTAACCTATGTGGATGTTTAATAGCATTGTTTTTGAAATCATTGCAAAGATGTTTTCTTAATAACCATGAGCATGGGGGATACTTATTAGGTTACTTTAAAGTATGTATTTTTCAATCTGAGGGATGTGTATTTTAAAATCTGGACACTTATTTAAAATAACATTATACTTGTAGTCAATAATACAAATGATTTTAAATCCAGATCTTTTTAAATTCAGGTGCTGATCTGCAATCTGATTGTAATCATCAGAATAATAGGTTCTGTAAACAGATGTATCAGTAAGGTAGATAATTCTATACACAGAGATTTCCTTTCTTTCTTCTAAAAAAACGATAATCGTTAAATAGATGCCATTGCATATGATCGTTTTTATTAATCATTTTTAAGAAACAAACAAATATTGATAAAGTTCAAACTCAGTCAAGAAAACCATTGAACTGCCTCCCTATAATTAGGTTAAGTTCTGGCTACACAAAGTAATCGCCAACATAATCAAGTGTTCTCTCTTATTCATCCCCCTCAAGTTCAAAGATTTCTTCTATCGGCACAGTAAAAACCCTGGCTAGCTTTAACGCTAAGACAGTTGATGGTACGTATTTACCTGCCTCTATGGTGTTAATTGTTTGTCTGGATACCTGTATCAACTCAGCGAGTTCAGCTTGCGTAAGATTTTTTATTGCCCTAAGCACACGTATGTTATTTTTCATCAGCAGTTTGTTTATTTGAATGACGATACAAAAGCAGATTAAAAATGATGATAAAGGATAATGGGACAGTAAGCATATTAAAGGCTGAAAAAATTAAATAGTTCCATCCAAAAATTGACCATGTTCCAATAATTGAAATGACTAAGGACGCCAAAACAGCATATTGCCAGCTGGTCAATCTCAAATAAGAAATAAATTCATCTTCTTGTTTTTCTTTTGAAAACGTAATCATGATTAAACCTATCATCCAGAAAGTAAAGATAAACTCTTTCAATAGATTCACCTCTGTGATAAGTGAACGATCATTAAGGGTGAGATCCAGAAATGCTGGCTGCCATTCAAATATCCGAGAAACTACAAAGGCCAATGTTGCAAAGAGAAAAATAAGCCATCCAAATTTCTTAAATCGGTTTGGCAAAAGTGTGTGATTATTCATGATGATGATGTTTACCATAAATGTAAAACAAATCTATCATAATGTCAAGTTTGTTTGTCAAATAGTAAAGTGTACTTGATTTATCGAAGCAATATGAACAGCAGCAAAACTGGCAATTGCTTTTAGCCGAATATAAGCCCTTTATAAGAGCATTCTTATAATTCTATAAAGCCTTCCAGGTTACGTGAATCAATTTGAGCGCTGACCTCTTTTGTAATATTGTCCAACTCCACTGAACATCGGTTAATAAGATGATGAATTTCCTTTAACTCTTCGGTGTTCTCCATGTCTTTACCCAAATCAACTAAGCTAAGAATAGATGCAATTGGCTTTCTCACCAGATGTGAATTAGACCAGGCAAGTTTTTTTAAAACCGAATTTTGCTCTACAATCTGCAAATCTCTGAACTTTCTTTCGGTGATGATATTTTGAACCGATATATGCCTGATCACTTCATGATTATCATCGTAAATTGCTGAAATGGTCACCTCTACCCAATATCCTCTGCCGCTTTTTGAATAATTAATGTTTTCATAAACAGAATAGTCCCGTTTATAGATAGATTCTTACCAGCGATTACGGCAGAAGTCATGAATTGTGCATTAGAAACTTTAGACCTTGGCATCACATATTCATTGAAAGAGAGACGTGCATAAGCATTAAAACTTTTGCTTCTGATAGGTATAGACAATTCAATATTTCTTTCTTCCAGGTAATTGTATATAATTGCCGTTTGTTCTTTTTCGTATTTAGTGTAATTTACATTCAACTGCAGGTTTTTGGGGAGTTGGTAATTTAGGGTTCCTTTAGCATTTACACCTGCTGTGTACTGAGCTGAAACGAGCAGCCCACGGGTTACGGTGACAGAAGAATTGACAAAAGGCAGAGGATTTCCGCCGTTAATACCCGATAGGTATTCCGTTCCACCACCTATGGTAATGTGGTTATTTAATCCGTAGCTGAATGCGGCTCTCATGAAGAGATCTTTGTCTACATTATCTATTAGGCCAGTACTGAAGGTATATTCGAATTGGCCCACTGGGAGGAAATTAAATGGAATATTCACATAGCGTTCCTGGGTGCGTTCTTCGCCCAATGGCCCATAAATGCGTGTTTTGATAGCAGAATTTCCATAAACCAAAGGTACATCAAAGCTGTAAAAACCAGAGGCATCTGCGGTGATATAATTCACTAATACGTCATTTACATAGAGTTTACGTTGGATCGCTGCAGCAATAAGCTCACAACAAGAGCAGCTCACAATGGCAAGAGTCTATTCATAGCTCCAGAAAATAAGTTTCGTTTAAAAAAATCAACAGATTAATTTTCGTAACTATGTTATCAAAATTAACCTCATGAAAGTATTCCTTACTTTGATATTCTGTCTGTTTATTAGTCAATTATCTGCGCAACAATCTCACCTGGCTGGTACTATTGTAGATCATTCAACCCAAAAGGCTCTTGCAGAAGTGTCATTGACGGTCTTACAAAAACAGACGGGCACAGTATCAAATAACGAAGGCAAATTCATGCTGCTTAAAAACAACATTCTTGATACCGACAGCGTGCTGATCAGTTGCATAGGCTACCGATCCATCGTAAAATTGGCTGCACAGCTCATGACTAATCAAAGTCAGCTTATTTATTTAGAGCCCCAGGTATTTGTGTTAGATGAAGTTATCATTAAACCATTGTCGGTTGTTGCCATGTTGAAGGAAGCTATTGAGACTACTGCTGGCCTTATTAAACCCGAAAATAGACTAAATGCCTACTATAAAGAATTTGCTTACCTAGACCAGGCCTTGTTTAAGTTTGCAGATGCAGCCGTTATTTATACGGTTGACGATAAGGACAAAAAGACTAAAGTAAACATGCAGGTTATTGAATCACGCATTAAGAAAGATTCTGTAACGGAAGAAAACAAGTGGAAGTCAGATATCGAATCCTTAATTAAATCTGATAAAGCGATGAAGTCTTATTACAATCTGGATTACCTGAATAAATTGGTTAACCCCAAGCATACAGCTAAATTCAATTATAAAATAGAAACGTCAGGTCCAATTACAAAGATTAGCATAGATCCGAAGGCTGAACTTAAACAATATCTTCCCAATGCTATTGTTTATTTCAACACAGTCAACAACAGGATTCTTAAAGTCAACTATAGTCATATAACCCATTTGCAGTATATGCCAAAGGTAAACCTGGTTTTTATGGCTTATGCTTGTGAGAAAGACAACATGACTGCGATTTATAGTGAAGGGCCAGTTCCTTATTTAAGGTATTGCCGAATAGAACAAGACATTCGTTTTAAGTTGGGTGCTAAAAAAGGATTGTTAGGCTCTGTTTCAGAAATTCTGGTGAGCAAAAGTGATTTAAGCTCGGTGGTCCAGGCAACAAATTCAACCATTGAACCTGCCGTGTACAAAAAATACAATATTTTTAATAACGGCAATAAATTCTCTCCAGATTTCTGGTTGAAATACAATACAATTTTGCCTACGGAAACAGAGCTTAAAGCTTTAGAATTTTAGGAAAAGAAAGATTTCTAGCGAATGTGTTGAAATCAACAATCTAAGTAGTTTTGTCTGGATTGGTATTTTTAGATAGCTGTTGACTCATATACCCAGCAAGGTCTCTCTCATTTTTGTCTTGGCTTACAGAAAGAGAATCTATAATGTTTTTTTGCTCTTTTTCAGTTTTATTCTGACTTAATTTTTTCTTAGCTTCTAAATCTGCAACGGTTACCTCAAATGCAACAATACCTTTGACTAACTTCGTTTTATAACCAAGAGGCAATTTATCCCATTGGTCTTGATACCCCGCTTCATAATTTTTAATGGTGGCTTCGAGCACCTCAATAGTACTTTTTTCGTCTGTAATTAATTTAGCATCTCCATAAGCATGCACCGAAAAATAATTCCAAGTGGGCACATTTAACTCTTTTTCATAATGGCCGGGTGAAATATAAGCATGAGGCTGATTAAAGATTACTAAGCATTTATGACCTTCTACATCTTCCCATTGTGAATTAGCCTTGGCAAAATGAGAGGTCAAAATTACTTTATCTTCCCTTGTAGATATAATAAAAGGCAAATGTGTTGCTGTGGGTAGGTTTTCTTTCGCAGTAATAATTGTGGCAAAACTATAGGCCTTCATAAAAGCCACAATTTCGTTTTGATCCGTGGTTTGGAAGTTTTTAGGGATGTACATTTATGGATAATATCAAGGCTGGACTCCCGTCGGTAATTATCCCAATGGAGAGCATAAATTTGAATTGAGTTACAGTAGCTGGGTAAAGCAAGATATAGCGTGTTAATCACATTCTTCCTCCCAAAAGAATTGCCTAAAATAAATATTAGTATTTTTAGGAGCTAGGCTCTTAAAATAAATTAAAGCAATGGAAGATACCCTCGAAAACCTAAAATACCCAATCGGGAAATTTCAAAAACCCGAACCTATCAATCAACTTCAAATAGACAACTGGATCAAAATCATTGAAGAATTTCCACAACAGTTAACCAATGAAGTCAAAAACCTTTCAGAAAAACAACTGAATAAACAATACAGGCCCAATGGCTGGACCATCAAACAAGTGGTAAATCATTGTGCCGACAGTCACATGAATAGCTTCATCAGATTTAAACTTGCACTCACAGAAAATACCCCCACCATCAAACCCTATCATGAAAATTTATGGGCAGAATTAACTGACTCTAAAAATTTCCCGGTAGATAGCGCTTTAATGATACTGCAAGGGTTACATCAAAGATGGGTCAACTTACTGAAAAACTTATCAGCTTCTGACCTTGAAAAACAATTCAGACATCCTGAATCAAACGAACTCATCTCCTTAAAAACCAATATTGGCATTTATGCATGGCATTGTCAACATCACCTGGCCCATGTGAAAAAAGCAAAACAATCCATTTAAAAATACCCCGCTTTTTGATGACCTTTATCGAAATGAAAAACTATGTAGTTTTCTTGCTCTTACTCCTCACCTCTGCCAGCTATGGCCAGGTGCTGCGCAAGCGGACAACCTTGTTAATGGGGGGGCGTTTTGACATAACCATCGTCGCTAAAGATTCACTGACGGCAGAACAAAATATCGATACCTGTATAAAAGAAATTAGCCGCATTGAATACCTGATCTCAGATTGGAAGCCGCAAACGCAAGTGTCAGAAATTAACCGTAATGCGGGAATCAAACCTGTAAAAGTTGACCGCGAGGTATTTGAATTAACGCAGCGTGCATTGAAATTATCTCAAGAAACGGATGGCGCTTTTGACATCAGCTTTGCTGCTATGGAAAATATATGGAAGTTCGACGGCAGCATGACGGCCATGCCATCCCCAGAAGCCATTAAAAAATCTGTTGCTAAGGTTGGCTATCGCAATATCATTTTGGATAGCCTGAATTCCACTATATTTTTGAAATTGAAAGGCATGAAGATTGGATTTGGCGCTTTAGGCGAAGGTTATGCAGGTGACCGCTGCAGAACGCTGATGCAAGCCAGAGGTATCAAAGCAGGAATTATCAATGCAACAGGGGATATGGCCACCTGGGGGCTGCAACCCAATGGTGAACCATGGAATATTGGCATCACCAATCCTTTTCAACCCGACACCATTTTTGCTGTGGTAAAGCTGCACAACAGTGCTATAGTTACTTCTGGCAGCTACCAGAAACATGTTTTACTAAACGGCAAGCGCTATGCACATATCATTAACCCTAAAACGGGCTATCCTGCTACCGGGCTCATCAGCGTAAGCATTACAGGGTCGAGCGCAGAACTGGCAAATGGCTTTAGCACATCCATGATGGCCTTAGGTAAAAACAAGGCCTTGGCTTTTATCAAACAAGTCGGATCGTAGCCATGTCGTTCTGTGAGCCAAGGAGTTGATAATATGACTTGTCTTCCTAAGCCCGCTTGGCCTCCGACTTAGTAAAACATGTTTCTGGTAGCTGCCAGAAGTAACTATTGCACTGTTGTGCAGCTTTACCACAGCAAAAATGGTGTCGGGCTGAAAAGGATAAGTCGGATCGTAGCCATGTCGTTCTGTGAGCCAAGGAGGTGAAAATATGACTTGTCTT
>NZ_JAZQPU010000350.1:0-3116 GCF_045628745.1 Pedobacter sp. | reverse complement strand
CGGGCAACCCTTCAGGCCATGCGCAAGGTAAAACGCCATTTGTTTCTACCTTTAAAACATCAGAAAAATGCTTATGACGATATGCCATTGCCAATTGGCTATGGTCAAACAATTTCGCAACCTTTTATGGTTGCTTACATGACACAATTGCTGGAGCCTGAGGCAAAACATCGTGTCCTGGAAATAGGTACAGGCTCTGGTTACCAGGCCGCCGTTCTTGCAGAAATCGTTCAGCAGGTGTACACTATAGAAATTGTGAAGGCGCTTGGCATGCAAACCAAAAAGAAATTGCAGGAACTCGGCTATCATAATGTGGAGGTTATTACCGGGGATGGCTATAAGGGTTTACCAGCAAAGGCTCCTTTTGATGGTATCATTGTAACGGCTGCTGCAGAAACAATTCCTCCTCCATTGGTAGCGCAATTGAAAGATGGTGGCAGAATGGTTATCCCTGTGGGTGCCTCCTCTGCTGTACAAACCCTGGTGCTTTTAGAGAAAAGAAAGGGCAAGGTATTTACTACAGATGTTACTAAAGTACGGTTTGTGCCTTTTACCAGGGATCAATAAGCTTTATAAGGGATCAGTAAACTTTACCAGAGATCAATAAACCAGCATCTTATCATTAGCATCTAGATCAAGAGCCATGTTTTTGGCAATTAAGGCATGTGAAAGAAAAATACCCCCTTATAAACAGGTTTTGCCCCTTCTTACTTCAGCTAAATCTCTTGTTACTTCAGATAAATAATGACACTTTTGAGTAAACGATCCTCAGGTTCTTTTAAAATGGTCGCTTTCATCACCTTATCAATAAAGTTATACGAATGAACATCTCCCGGGTATTTTATCTTTCTCTGTCCCTTTTTATGTCTATGACATTGGCTTCTTGTACACTACAAAAAAGTGCGCAACCAGCAGCTAAGGCATCCAGTCAAGAGGTGCTCCAGATCATCAACCAGGTTAATCAATACTGGCAAGCCAATAACCCAGCCGAGAAATGGGCCATGTGGGATGTAGTCGCTTACCATACTGGTAATATGGAGGTTTATGGAATCACCAAAAATCCAGCTTATAAGCAATATTCTGAACGTTGGGCAGTACATAACCAATGGATGGGTGCCAAATCAACTGAAAAAGAAAAATGGAAATATGCTTATGGCGAGAAAGATGATTACGTACTATTCGGCGACTGGCAGATTTGTTTCCAGACCTATATAGATTTATATAACCTTGATAAAGACGAGAAAAAAATAGCCCGTGCACTAGAGGTCATGGACTACCAGATGCAAACCGCAAAATCTGATTACTGGTGGTGGGCCGATGGGCTGTACATGGTGATGCCCGTGATGACAAAACTTTACAAAGTAACGGGCAACAAACTGTACCTTGATAAAATATATGAATACTGGAAGTTTGCAGATCAGCTGATGTATGATGCTGATGAAAAACTGTATTACAGGAATGCCAAATATATTTACCCTAAACACAAAAGTGTAAATGGTAAAAAAGATTTCTGGGCACGTGGTGATGGTTGGGTATTTGCCGGACTGGCAAAAGTGCTGCAGGACCTCCCAAAAAATGATCAACACAGGGCTGAATACCTGCAAAGGTTTACAGCAATGGCAGAAAAAATAAAGTTATCACAACAGGCAGAAGGTTATTGGACCAGAAGTTTACTCGACCCAACACATGCACCAGGACCGGAAACCAGTGGTACAGCTTTTTTCGTTTACGGAATGCTATGGGGAATCAGGAATAACGTATTACCAGCAAAGGTTTATGAGCCGGTAGCCCAAAAAGGATGGAAATACCTTAGCAATATTGCCCTGCAGCCGGATGGCAAAATTGGCTATGTGCAACCTATTGGAGAAAGGGCCATCCCTGGTCAGCTTGTGGATAAAAATTCTACAGCAAGTTTTGGGGTAGGCGCCTTTCTTTTGGCATCGGCCGAAATGTACAGGCATCAATTGAGTAAGGGCAGCAATTAAAGAAGCGATTACCTCACATCAACACTATGGTCATTCGTAAAATCCTCTCCGCTCCATACTTTCTGTGCTGTCCACTTCACTGCCGGATCAGCCCAAAACGGATCCTTCTCCTCTAACCCCAATGGCAAAAATATATTAGTACAAATGTAAGGGCTTCCCTGGTTGTTATAAAAATCACCTAAATTAGGTTGGGCACCATAAAGACCAATAGTCAGCCAGCCATCTTTATAAGTAGTGGGGCTTTCTAAAGTTTTTTTGATTACAGCAGTCAATGCACATCGCACCTGTGCAGGTTTCAGCTGTGCCGGCAAAGCCTTACGCCAGGCCATATCAGCCAAATGGTGAAAAGCAGCACCACGGTAAACGATGGAACGACCGGTTGCCGGATAAGTGCCATCCGTATTGATCAAGCGCTCCTGAATAACCGCATAGCGTTCATTGCGCTTTTTAATTTTATCAAACATCCCATTATAGGCATTGGTTTTTTTGCTGATTACAGCCGCAATGGTAGCGAGGTAGGGGTGGATGACATAACTGTTGTAATAATCATAGGCATAATGAGGACCATCGGTGTACATGCCATCGCCAACATACCACTGCTCCATTTGCTGCAGGGCATAATCTACCCGCATCGGATCCCAATCTTCACCAAAACGACATAGAAAAGCTTCATTCATGGCCGAGAAAAGTAGCCAATTAGAAAAAACAGGTTTGAACATCCTTGTTGTGCGGATGGATTTCACAAATTGCTGCTGTTCTTTTTTGCCAAGGTTTTCCCAAATCCATGGTGCACGGATCATGGCATAGGCCACATAAGAGGCATCAACCAGCTGCTGACCACCAATATCAAAGTTCATAAAATCTTTGGCATTAGAATCCAACGCATTGTTTAGGCCCTGGATTACCCATTGGCGGTATTGCTTCCGCAAAGCTTGTTCTTTTACATTTCCCCCTTCCAGCTGCAGCCATGGGGCAATGCCACTTAAAACTCTGCCCAATACCTCAACATACTGCACTTTTATGCGATGTTCTTTATTGTCAACATGGACCGAAGTCACCTTCGGCATCCTGATTTTCAGGCTGTCTTTGGCCAGGTTATACAACACCGGCCTACACATTTTATCCATCTCA
>NZ_JAZQPU010000349.1:0-1512 GCF_045628745.1 Pedobacter sp. | reverse complement strand
GCAGGAACTTTCCGACTGGGTACAATATGTGAACTTTGAAGGTGCGAGTCCGATGTCTGACCTCCGTATCAAAAACGGACAAGAAAAACCATGGAACGTTAAATACTGGGGTGTTGGCAATGAAGCATGGGGTTGTGGTGGTAACATGACGCCAGAATTTTATGTGGGTCAATACCGCCGTTATGCTACTTTTATGGAAGGCAACAACTTGTTTAAAGTAGCTTCAGGGGCGAATGTTGATGATTATCATTGGACAGAAACCTTGATGAAGGGCATTCCTTTGCGTTTAATGGACGGCATTGCCCTGCACCATTATTCTTTCCCAAGCTGGGAGAAAAAAGGCCCTGCTACTGGCTTTTCTGAGAAAGAATATTTTGAAACCATGAAAACAGCCTTGCGTATGGATGAGCTCATCGTTAAACATACTGCCATCATGGATAAATACGATCCTAAAAAAAGAATCGCTTTGGTGGTTGATGAATGGGGTGGATGGTTTGATGTAGAACCAGGAACAAACCCGGGCTTTTTATATCAACAAAATACCATGCGCGATGCCATGATTGCGGGTGCCACTTTAAACATTTTTAATAACCATAATGACAGGGTTAAGATTGCCAACCTTGCACAATGTGTCAATGTTTTGCAGGCAGTAATTCTAACCAACAAAGAAAAAATGCTGCTTTCTCCAACTTACCATGTCATGGAGATGTATAAGGTTCACCAGGATGCAACCTTGCTGCCGGTAGTGGTTAAAACCAACGACTATGTGTTTGGTAACGAAAAACTCCCTGCCGTATCTGTTTCTGCTTCTAAAGCGACCAATGGTTTAACCCATATCTCTGTGGTGAACAGCAACAGCAGAAAAACCGAAGAAATTGAAATTGACATCAGCGGACAACCCTATAAATCAGTGTCTGGAAGGATTTTAACTTCCGCCAAAATTGATGACCACAATACTTTTGAAAAACCTGATCTTATTAAACCTGCTGCTTTTAAAGGGGCAAAATTAAGTGGCGGAAAATTGAAGCTAAAGCTTCCTCCATTTTCCCTGGTCGTTTTAGCCCTTCAATAAGCTAAAGGCTTGGCAATAATTTTATCGACAGAACAATTAAAAACATGAATTTTAAATACTTAACTTATACCATGCTGCTGGCCATGGGCTCCATGGCTGTTATAGCGCAGCAAAAGAAAACCATTGTGGTTAATTCCGACCAGAAAATGGCACAGGTACAGCCAGAAATGTGGGGCGTTTTCTTTGAAGACATCAATATGGGGGCCGATGGCGGTATCTATGCAGAATTGATTAAAAACCGCTCTTTTGAGTTTTATAAACCCCTGATGGGCTGGACCCGAAAAGGAAACCAGGTGAAGGAGGGCGATGTGCTGGTGTTAAACCGCAAAGGCAGCAACGTAGAAAACCCACGTTACCTGCGCATCAATTCAAGAGGTGGCAAGCGCGAAAGCCTCAGTTTGACAAATGAGGGCTTTAGAGGCATCGGGGTAAAGAAAAAT
>NZ_JAZQPU010000348.1:0-19952 GCF_045628745.1 Pedobacter sp. | reverse complement strand
AATTTGAAAGGATAAAAAGTTATCATTAAATAAAATCGTAACCTCATTTTATAGGGGTTTTTCATTTTCATAAAAGTATATCTCTTATAAGAAAGTAAGTAAGCAAGAGAGCTCATTAAGGATATTTGGCATCAATATATGATCGTCAATAAATAAATGCCCCTGAAAAACAGGAAGTTAAGGGCAAAAAAAAACAGGAATTGATGAGACATCATTTTCCTGTTTTTAGTAGCGGGGAGCAGAATCGAACTGCCGACCTCAGGGTTATGAATCCTGCGCTCTAACCATCTGAGCTACCCCGCCATAATCTTCTTTTTTTAAGAGTTGCAAATATAGAAAAAATTCCCTTTCTTTAGGAATAAATGAAAAAAAAATAAAAATAATTCAAAATATAAGGGTTTAGCAGATGTCAGAAAAGAAAAAGTTTACGTTAGAATACGAATTAAAATCTTCCCCACGTATTTTGTTTAGCTTCATTAGCGAACCTAATGGCTTGTCACAGTGGTTTGCAGATGATGTAGTTTTCCGTGACCAGGTGTTTACCTTTAAATGGGATGACGAAGTGCAAAAAGCAAAGTTGCTGAGCATGAAAGAAAATAAAATGGTCAAATTTAAGTGGCTTGATGATGATCCTCATTGTTATTTTGAAATGGAAATCGTTCAGGACGAATTAACCAATGACGTAGCTTTGAGCATTACCGACTTTGCTACCGAAGATACCCTTGCAGAACGCACCTCTATCTGGGACAATCAAATCAACTACTTGCTAAGTGTAATTGGAGGATAATTATTCCTTGCCATTGACTACATTTGTATATTGAAAAAGATTCACTTACTTCTGGTCAAAGCGTTCATTAAGCCATTTATCGCCACATTTTTTATTGTGATGTTTATCTTGCTGATGTTCTTCCTCTTTAAATATGTAGATGACTTAATAGGAAAGGGCTTCGAATGGTATGTCATTCTCGAATTGATGATGTATGCCTCAGCAGCTAATGTATCCATGGCACTGCCGCTGTCCATCTTGCTGTCTTCCATCATGACCTTTGGAAGCCTGGGGGAAAACTATGAGCTTGTTGCCATCAAATCGGCTGGCGTATCCTTACAAAGGGCTATGAGGCCACTTTTTATCGTGATCTTATTGCTGGCATTCAGCTCCTTTTTGTTTTCAGATTATATGCTGCCCAAAGCCAACCTTAAATTTGGCTCCTTGTTATGGGATGTGCGCAATAAAAAGTTATCCTTTCTGATTAAAGAAGGCGTATTTAACAACAGTATTCCTGGCTATTCTATTAGAGTAGACAAAAAGGGTGAAGATGGAATTTCTCTTGAAGGAATTATGATCTACGACCATACCGGTACCAACAGCATTGCTAAAATTATCATGGCCAAAGATGGCAAAATGTATAAAACCAGCGACGACAGGTACCTTGTACTTAAACTCAATGAAGGCGTAAGGTATGAAGAATCTTCAGGCAAAAACTCTTACTATAACCCAAGGCAGGAACTTTACCGCATGCGATTTAAAGAGACGGAACAAAAGTTTGACTTTTCAAGTTTCAAAATGAACCGCACGGACGAAAATAGTTTCCGTTCTAATACCCAAATGCTGAACCTTAAGGGACTGGAGAAAAAAGGAGATTCCATGACTAAGGTAGTCGATAGTATTGACCGACTAGCTAAATTAAGTGTGGGCAGCTATTATAAACAGAACAATATCACAAAAGGATATAGCAAAATAAAAGTACCTGAGAAAGTGATTAAAGGTGATATCATTAAAGAGATCCCCAAAGATCAACAACTCAACATCTTGCAGGCGGCGTCTGATCAGGCTACTTCCATTCAACAGGCTGTTGCCGGCAAGGTTTTAGAACACAACGATGTGGTGAGAAACCTGATTAAAATTAAGCTGGAATACCAAAGGAAGTTCACTTTAGCAGCATCTTGTTTGCTCCTGTTTTTTATAGGTGCACCACTGGGCGCTATTATTAGAAAAGGGGGTTTAGGCTTGCCTGTAGTTATGGCCGTGGCTTTCTTTTTAATTTACCATATCATCTCCACCGTAGCTGAAAAATCAGCTATACAAGGCAGTGTCAGTCCGGCGCTGGGCATCTGGATGGCCATCATTATTTTAAGTCCTGTGGGGGCTTTTCTTACCTATAAAGCCACAGTAGATTCTGCACTCTTTGATATTTCAAGTTATAAATCCTGGTTCATCAATCTCTTTAAAAAGAAAACGAAGCTGTAACAAGCAGCCTCGATATTTCCTAATGGTAACAAATAATTGTTATGCGCAATATGATTACCTGTTAATGATATTTTAAACCTAAAATTAACGTTCAAGGTTGTAACTTTGTATATGTATTCTTCGGTTCAAATAAACATAGACTGAAGGACAAGAAATTCTAAAAATGGAAATTAAATTAAACACAATAGAAGAAGCTATTGTAGATATAAAAGCTGGTAAGCTTATTATTGTAGTTGATGATGAAGATCGCGAAAATGAGGGAGATTTTGTCACTGCAGCAGAGAATATAACCCCCGAACTTGTAAATTTCATGGCAACGTATGGCCGCGGCCTAATCTGTGTTCCGCTAACAGAAGAGCGTTGCGATGAATTAGAATTAGAGCTCATGGTCGGTAAAAATACCGCCGCTTATGAGACTAATTTCACCGTTTCTGTAGATTTAGTGGGTCATGGCTGTACTACCGGTATATCCGCTACTGATAGAGCTAAAACTATCCAGGCTTTAGTTAATCCTAAAACAGACCCTGCAGAATTAGGCAGACCAGGTCATATTTTTCCATTAAGAGCTAAACATGGTGGTGTACTCAGACGTTCTGGTCACACCGAAGCCAGTGTAGATTTAGCAAGGCTTGCAGGTTTAGCACCAGCAGGTGTTTTGGTAGAAATCATGAAGGATGATGGTGAAATGGCACGTTTACCCGATTTGATCAAAATTGCTGCACAACACCAGCTTAAAATCATTTCTATCAAAGACCTTATTGCTTACAGATTAAGCAAAGAGAGTTTAATTAAAGAAGAAGTAACCATTAATTTGCCTACACAGTTTGGCGATTTTAAAATGACGGCTTATACACAACTCGACAACCAGGCTACGCATTTAGCGATCAGCAAGGGCGAGTGGACTGAAGACGAGCCTGTAATGGCACGTGTACATAGTTCTTGTGTTACCGGCGATATATTTGGCTCTTGCAGGTGTGATTGCGGTCCGCAGTTACATAAAGCTTTAGAGATGATCCAAAAAGAAGGTAAAGGCATCGTGGTTTATATGAACCAGGAAGGTAGGGGTATTGGCCTTGTTAATAAACTGCGTTCTTACAACCTTCAGGATGCTGGTTTTGATACCGTGGAAGCGAATATCAAACTGGGTTTTAAAGGTGATGAAAGAGATTACGGGGTAGGTGCACAGATATTAAGAGCACAGGGCGTTACCAAAATGAGGCTAATGTCTAACAACCCTACTAAAAGAGCCGGCTTAATTGGATACGGCTTAGAGATTGTAGAAAACATTGCTATCGAAATAGAAAGCAACATTCATAACGAATCATACTTGAGAACAAAAAGAGATAAAATGGGTCACCAGATTATGAAAGGCTAAACACCTTTTTTCTTGCCATTCTTTTTTTCTGTTAAAACAGCTTCTTTCACCGGAAGCTGTTTTAATTTTTCAGCTTCTTTTTTTGCCTCTTCGGCCTCCTGTTTCTTTTTCAGCTTCCTGCGATATTGTCCGCTAATCTTTTGAAGCAACTCTCTGAAGTTGTCAAACTGCTGGGTATAAATCAATCCTATAGAAGTCACATTGTTATTTTGGTTGATACCCGAATTGATAAAAATACTTTGTTGTGTAGGTGGCTTATTTGCTAGTTTACCTACTAATGTGCCATCTTTTTTAATCAAGGCTAAGAGCTCAACTTCGCCACCTACATTGTTCTTAGAGAAGCCTATTGGCGATAAATCATTCGTACTTTTCTTGTCTACGATTCCTGCATTCAACACCACCCGGTCGTTGAAAAATTTAAATGAAGCATTTGCCTCACTGAAAGATCGGATGTTGATATCCACAAAATCAAGGTTAAGGGAGGAGAGCACATTGTTAAACTGGTTAAACAATAGTTCTGTTGCGGTACTGGTAACCCCGGAGGTTAGCTGCTGTCCTAAATCTTCCTTACCATTTCCTGGCGCAAAGCTGCGGCGGATAATTAAGCTGAAAGCCTGCAGGTTTAAATTGTTGGGGTCATTGAAATAGGCCTGCATGTCATCCTTAATAGCCGGATTTGACGGGAAGAAAATGTCTAATTTAATATCTGGTTTTAACAATAAGCCAGTAAGGCCCATCTCCACCTCTGTCAATACCCTTTCATTGGAATTGTTGGTGGTTTCACGATTGGCTGCTGCAAAAAGATCATCAAGATTTGCCCTTAAAGAATAAATGGCTTTCAACTGTATTTGTGCTGCGGTTGGGTTGCCCGTCCAGCGGATACTCCCTCCCTGGCGGATGGTAAATTTCTTATTGATCACCTCCTGCGCTGTAAAATCAAAACTTCCCGACTCAATGATGTAATCCCCGATCATCTCAAAGTCGCCAAGACTGTTGATTTCCAGGTTTAAATTTCCACTCCCTTTTCCGCTGAGTTTACCCAGCGTTGTAAAAATATTAGCCGTGCTGTTGGCATCCACTAAAAGTTTAAAGCTCATGGTCAAACCATCAAAGCTTGTCTGCCTTTTCACTACTTCCGTGGTGTCTTTACTCACAAAAGTAATGAAGTCTTTGCTCGTTACTGTTTCTGAGCTGTTCAAAGGTAAATTAAACACCGTTCCTTTTTCGGTTTTGGCATCTATACCGATAAACATTTTGTTGGTAGGCCCTTTAAAGATGAAGGTTCCTGTTGCATACGCCTGCCCGAAATACAGTGGGTTATCCTTAGCGGTTGTATTCAGTGCCATAAAATCAAGGGCATTCACTACAATGTCAAGGTAAGGGGTACTGAGGTTGTTTAAATCCACCTTCCCGTTACCTGTTGCAATATTGCCATCTGTATCCTGCAATTTTAAATCATCAATGCTGATCACATTATGATTTACTGCTACCTCGTCAGTAATGATATAGGTTGTTTTCAGGTAGTTAACCGTCAGCTGTGCTTTATCAAGGGCTAAACTTCCATTGATTTCTGGTTTAGACAATGGTCCATTGATGCGTAAATCTGAACTCACCTTGCCCTTTAGGCCACTCACCAGCTGTTTAACAAAAGGTTCTAAAATAGCAAGTTCACTATCGTCTAATTTAACTGTTACGTCGATGAGTTTTTCCTTAAGGTCTAACTCGCCGTCTATTTTTAAGGTTTCCTGGTTACCAGCAAGAATGCGGGTATAGACATGGGCCTTGTTGTTTAACCTGTCATAAGAAGAGGTATCGGTTAGCGTACCTATATAGGTATCATTGAAATTCAAGGAATCAATTTTGATGTCATCTGCAATCCTCACCGATTTCATGATGCTGTAAATTCCCGTTTGTCCATTTAAGGTTCCCCCAAGCTTAACACCGAAGCCTCTTACAAAGGGATTGAGGGTTTTTAACTGAAAGTCTTTAAAGCCTACCTGCAACAAGTCGGCCGGATCGTTGGAAATTAAACCATCAATGGTGAGCAGCTGATTGCCGTTACTCAAATCAAAGTTATTGATTTCAGTTTTGCCATCTTTAAAATTAATTTCAACCTTCTCCTGTATTTTCCATTCTTCCCTGTTGATGGTTAACAAGGAGGGAAGAATACTGATTCTTGCCGTATTATTGGTGGCAAATTCTACCAGACCGTTTAAATCCAGCTGGTTAATATCATCAGCATCAGAAAGTTTAACGTTAAGCATCAAACTGTCATTTCTGATGATGTTCGAAATATTGATGTTTTTAATGAAAAGGCTGTCGTTCAGATCAACCCTGTCCGATGTAATAATGGTCTGCAGTTGGTTATCAGTTGTATTTTCATCAATAATGATGTTGTTAATGGTAACCCCTTTATAAGTTAGTTTTTTTACATAACCGTTTAACGTCGCTATCCTGTTCCTGGAATCAAAGTCACCGATTAAGATGGCTTCATCTTCAATGTCCAATCCCGGTGCGACCAGTTCTGATATAGGCTCGAATCTTTTTATCTTTAGGTTAAACTCAAAATCCTGTGTGCCGTAACGTTTAGATCCGGTTTTTATGGATGGAATATAGGTTTTGGCCAATGCCGTGTAATAGGCTGGTAATGTATTTAAATCATACTCCCCCGTAATACTGGCATCCAACACATCAGACTGTACCGTTAAGGTTCTTTCTTTACCAATTCCTTTTGCGTGTAGCTGCACAGAGTCAATGGCATAACTACCTTTAGGGTTTCGCAGTTGGATGTTGAGCAGCGCTAACTTGCCTTGGATATTGTTTAAGTTATTACCAGAGAAATTGGTGTTAAAGTTCGCATTAACCACCATTGAATCCTTATACAGGTGCAATGTTTTTAACCTTGCATTTTTTATAGTCGCATTGAAATTAAATACCGGTAGTGCAGGATTAAGGTTCACACCCCCGTTAAATTCTAACTGTACATTTTTGTCGTTGATCTTTAAACTCCCATCAAAGAGCTTCTTGTCGAAAATTCCATTAATTTTAACATTTCTATAGCGGTAAGCCTTGAAATCTATGTATTGGATATTCCCATCAATATTTTCAGTCAGGTTTTTAATTTCTATACCACGGCCTTTAATTTTTACCGCAGAGGTTACCTTACCCAATAATTGCTCATCCAGCAGCTGACCGATATTAAAGTCGTATGTTTTTACATTACCCGAATAGGAGGGAATGCCTGCCTTATCGATTTTCATGTTCACGTCAGAAACCACCCTGCCCAGTTTAGTCTTAAACTCACCAAAGGCAATAAAGTCATTTTGAAAACCTGTAAATGTTCCGTTAAAATTAAAGTTCCCAAATTTGTTAACAATCAGGGGAATGCTTTTCATCTTTTTCCCCATGGTATTGCTCAACAACTCATCCAAATCTTTTTTATTAGATCCTGCCATATCAATCTTCAGGTCCATAAAGGTTTCTCTCCATACAGGAAGACCTTTTACTATAAAGTCACCTTTAATATAGGTTGCTTTACCTGCTTTAAGCGAAAGCTGTTTAGCCTTAAGGTCATTCACAAAACCGCTAATTTGCCCATCTACATCAATGTTTAAATTCATTTGCTGTAGGGCAGAAGTGAAATAGGCAATATCTTTAGAATCAAGGTGACTTTCTTTAAAATTGGCCTTCATGCGCACCTTATGGAAATAATCTTTGAAGTCTGCAAACTTAGCAAAGGTCATCTGGTAATAATCCTTTAAACGACTTTGGTTGGTAACCAGTAAGAGGTTTTTTAATTCTATCTGGTTCGTGTCTACAGTGGTCAGCGCAGTCAGGTTTTTCAGCTGGAAACCACTCTTTTCTTTAAAGGCCAGGTTTTTGACATTCGTCTGCAACAAATGTTTGGTCGTATTCAGTCCTTCAAATATGCCATTGAACCCTGTAAGGTGGATGTCATCAAAGTTCACCCCCTTAATCACGGTGTCTACTTTAAGGTTTTTATATTTAAACTGAAGGTTATTGACAATGATGGTTCGAAAAGTAAGCTCAAAAGGTTTACCTTCTTTCTTAACCTCAGGTTCTGCACCTGAAGCGAAATAAGCAATGATAAAATCTAAATTGGTGTTGCCGTTTTTATAAGACTTTAAAAAAAACAAGCCGTTGTTAACTTGTATACTACTCACATCAATTATGCGTTTTTTTAAGTTAAACTGGTTAAGGTCTACTAAAAATTTCGGCGTGTGCAGTAAAGTGTCTTTTTGTTGATCTAAAATCAACAAGTCTTCTATGACAAGAGATTTAAAAGGTTTGATGTAAATCCCGCTGAGGGATACTGTTGTGTGAAGTTCTTTAGATAAATAAGAAGCCGCTTTTTTTGCTACATAGGTCTGCACAGGCTTGAATTGAAGCGCAAATAAAAGAATGCAAAGCAACAATAGAATTGATGCAACAGACCAAAGGAGTATTTGTAATAGTTTTTTGATATTTTTGTAGCTTAAATAATATAAACGTGTCTGTAATACTTGCTATCGAATCCTCGTGTGATGAAACTTCAGTTGCTATTTGTAACAACGGCAAAATTACAGCCAATGTTATAGCAAACCAAACTATTCATGAAAATTATGGTGGTGTAATTCCAGAGTTAGCCTCGCGGGTACATCAACAAAATATTGTTCCAGTTATTCATCAGGCACTCACTGACGCTAAAGTTAGTAAAAAAGATGTTACCGCAGTAGCATTTACCCGTGGACCGGGCTTATTAGGTTCTTTATTGGTGGGTGTATCTTTTGCAAAGGCATTTGCCCTGGCTTTAGAGGTGCCATTAATTTCGGTAAATCATATGCACGCGCACATACTAGCGCATTTTATTGATGATCCCAAACCACAGTTTCCTTTTTTATGCTTAACGGTGTCCGGTGGACATACGCAAATAGTGCTGGTTAAAGCTTATGATTCCATGGAAATTATTGGTGAAACATTGGATGATGCCGCAGGGGAGGCCTTTGATAAAACGGCCAAGATTTTAAAGCTTCCTTATCCGGGAGGTCCTTTAATTGATAAACATGCTAAAAACGGGAATCCTTTGGCATATAAATTTCCCGAGCCACAAATAAAGGATTTGAATTTTAGTTTCAGTGGTTTCAAAACTGCTGTCCTGTATTTTATACGAAACCAGGAGAAATTAAATCCAGATTTTATTGAGCAGCATTTAGATGATATCTGTGCTTCTGTACAGCATAGCATTGTGCAGATCTTGCTGAACAAACTCAAAAAGGCAGCTAAAGAACATGGCATTAAAGATGTAGCCATTGCGGGTGGTGTGTCTGCCAATTCAGGTTTAAGAAATGGTTTACAAGCCCTTGCGCAAGAAATGAACTGGAATGTCTTTATACCTGCTTTTGAATATTGCACAGACAATGCGGCCATGATTGCCATTGCCGGTTACCATAAATACTTAGTTAAAGATTTTGTTGGTCAGGATGTTTCTCCTGCAGCAAGAATGATATTTTAATAATCCATTGCGATATGAATTCAATGAGTTTGCTTTTTATAGGGTTAATCCTTGTGCCTTTTACCATCTTTATGATTTGGTTAATGAAACAAGATAAAAGAAAAAATTACCTCGGTCTGGCTATTTTAATCGCCGCAATCCTCGCAGGTATCCTTGTTGCCATTTATGTGGATGCCAAATTTATGGCTCCTCAACCTTAAGCCAGCTCAGCAGCTTTATTAATAGGGCATAAAAAAGCCTGTTACTTTCAACAAGTAACAGGCTTCTTAGGTATTAAACCTTATAATGCTACTTTCTCTTCTAATTTCTCACCGGATACTTCAGCTCTGATTTTAGCTTCAATTTCGTCTGCCAATTCTGGATTGTCTAAAAGTAATTGTTTAACGGCATCTCTTCCCTGACCTAATTTGGTCTCTCCATAAGAAAACCATGATCCTGCTTTTTTGATGATGTTAAAATCAACACCGATGTCAATGATCTCACCTACTTTAGAAATTCCCTGGTTAAACATAATGTCAAACTCAGCAATTCGGAAAGGTGGTGCCACTTTATTTTTAACGATTTTAACTTTAATTCTGTTACCAGAAACTTCATCAGAATCTTTAATTTGTGATGTTCTGCGGATATCTAACCTTACAGAAGCATAAAACTTTAAGGCATTACCACCAGTAGTGGTTTCAGGATTTCCAAACATCACACCAATTTTTTCACGTAATTGGTTGATGAAGATACAGCAACAGCCAGTTTTTGAAATCGTACCCGTCAATTTACGTAAAGCCTGAGACATCAACCTGGCCTGTAAGCCCATTTTTGATTCTCCCATTTCACCTTCAATCTCCGCTTTTGGTACCAGGGCAGCTACTGAGTCAATCACAATTACGTCAATAGCTCCTGAACGAATAAGGTTGTCTGCAATCTCTAAAGCTTGCTCACCATTGTCTGGTTGTGAAATCAACAGGTTCTCTACATCAACGCCTAATTTTTTAGCGTA
Organism: Pedobacter sp.; assembly: GCF_045628745.1. Lineage (GTDB taxonomy): Bacteria > Bacteroidota > Bacteroidia > Sphingobacteriales > Sphingobacteriaceae > Pedobacter. The sequence continues at coordinate 9,826 of NZ_JAZQPU010000348.1, read as the reverse complement.
AAACTTATCAAATGCATGTTCTGCATCAATAAAGGCGGCAACACCACCTGCTTTTTGTGCTTCAGCAATAATATGTGTGGCTAAGGTTGTTTTACCAGAAGATTCTGGTCCGTAAATTTCTATCACACGGCCTTTAGGAACTCCCCCAATGCCTAAAGCGATATCTAAACCAATGGAACCGGTTGAAATGGATTCAATCGCTTCAATGGCTTTATCACCTAATTTCATTACGGCACCTTTCCCGTAAGATTTTTCTAATTTATCAAGCGTAAGCTGTAATGCTTTTAATTTGTCTGCGTTTGGGTTCATTTTATGAAATTTTGTTCGTAAATATAAAATATCTATTTTTTATAATAACTATCTAATTCAATATAGGTACTAACTATTTTAGCAAAAGTAAGGATATATTTGGTTATAAAAAAGCCAGGACACAATTTAATATTTAATTATTTATGATTCACTAACATTATTAGTTTTAAATTGTCGTTCATAATATTTGCAGATGGACGTAAGCTCACATATACTGCATTTAGGCGAACGGGCCACACAAACATAGCGGCCATGTAAAATCAGCCAGTGGTGTGCAATATGGATGGTGTGTTGTGGCAAATTTCTCACCAGGTCAAGTTCTACTGCCAGTGGCGTTTTTCCAGTGGTTAAACCAATCCGCCGTGCTACACGGAAAACATGTGTATCAACAGCCATTGCTGGCGCATTATAAATGACCGAGGCAATAACATTGGCAGTTTTTCTGCCTACACCGGGTAATTTCTGTAAATCATTAATGTCTGATGGCACCTCACTGTTAAAATCTTTTACCAGCATATTTGCCATCCCCACCAGGTGTTTAGCTTTGTTATTAGGATAGCTGATGGACCTGATATAGTCAAACACTTCATCGGCACTTACTTCAGCAAGCGCTGTAGGTGTAGGAAAGCGTTGGAACAGGGCAGGGGTAACCATATTTATTCTTTTATCTGTGCATTGCGCAGATAAGATGACCGCAATTAACAACTGAAAAGGGTTGTGGTAGATCAATTCTGTTTCAGCATCAGGTTGCCTGGCAGAGAAATGTGCAACAAATTGCCGGTAACGTTCTTTTTTGAGCATCTGCAAATATACAGCATACAGGTCTAAAAAAAAGCTGCCCTTTAGGGGCAGCTTCATCAATTACTTTAATTTTGAATAGGCTAAAATCTTGTTAATCAACTCATCACTTGGTTCTTTAACAAGCATGTCTAACTCTTTCTTTATGTTTTCGTAAAAGAAAGGATCAATTTCGTCAAACAAGTCAGCATTCAGCTGCTCAGTGTTCGGTTGAAAGTGATGGGTGTTGTAGGTTGAAGTAGAGGTTGTTACCATAAGCATCATACTGATTTGTTTTATCTATTAAACGCAGTACTTTACTATTTATTTTAACCTAAACAACAATTATCAAAAAACTATTTTCGTTCTTAAAATTAGCTCACTTCCTTCACTTTCATCATCCTTCGTAAGTTGCTCAAGGCATATCTCATTCTGCCTAAAGCGGTGTTAATGCTCACATCCGTGAGGTCTGCAATTTCCTTAAAACTCAGGTCTGCATAATGGCGCATAATCAACACTTCCTTTTGTTCATCAGGAAGCAAATGTATCATCTGCCGTAAATCTGTATAGGTTTGTTCTTTGAGTAATTTGTCTTCGGCACTTTCTTCATGAATCTGAAGCATGTTAAGGATGTCCGTATCGTCAGAGCTCGTAATTACGGGGCCGCGTTTCTCCCTTCTGAAGAAGTCAATCACCAGGTTATGCGCAATCCGCATTACCCATGGTAAAAATTTACCTTCTTCGTTATATCTTCCTGATCTTAAGGTGTTGATAACTTTAATGAATGCCTCCTGAAATATATCTTCAGCCAGATACTGGTCTTTTACCAATAAATAAATGGAAGTATATATTTTGGATTTATGTCTTCGAAGAAGTTCTTCCAAAACAGATTCATCTCCATTAAGGTAAAACTTCACCAATTCCTGATCACTATTTAATTGTAAATTCATAGGAGTATTCATACTAAATCTCGCTGTTTGCTTTAAAATATTTAGTAGTTTTTTATTCGATAGCGGTTCTCCTATGTAAGTTTAATGAAGTGATGGATCAATTGTTGTTGTTAATTCTTTCAAAAGAAGCATTTTTTTATTAGAATACAATAATAAAAATGTTAAAATATTATAAAAGCCTGCTGAACGCGTTAATTTTACGTTCCCGGAAAATACCATGTCTATTTAATTCATGGTATATTTGCAATTCTATCCAAAAGTAATGAGTAAGGAAACAGAGAAAGATCCACATAAGAATATCATCATAAAAGGTGCCAGAGTACACAATCTTAAAAATATTGATGTAGCTATTCCGAAAAATAAATTGGTGGTTATTACAGGGATGTCAGGATCGGGGAAATCTTCCCTGGCATTTGACACCTTATATGCTGAAGGACAACGCAGGTACGTAGAAAGTCTTTCCTCTTATGCGCGTCAGTTTATGGGGAGAATGAACAAACCTGATGTTGATTATATTAAAGGTATAGCTCCTGCAATTGCCATCGAACAAAAGGTGATCACCTCTAATCCCCGCTCTACAGTTGGTACTTCTACTGAAGTTTATGATTACCTTAAACTACTCTTCTCCAGAATTGGCAAAACTTATTCACCTATATCTGGCAATATTGTTAAAAAGGATACCGTTGCTTCGGTCGTAGATTATATCAGTCAACTTCCCCCGGATAGTACCGTTACCATTTACTGCCCCCTTTTTCCACATAACAACAGAACCATAAAAGAAGAACTTGCCATTTTACTTCAAAAGGGCTTTTTAAGGGTTTTATATGAAGGAAAAATTAGTAAAATTGAAGCCATCCTTGAGGATCCTGATTTTAAAGATGTGGAACTTGCCGATGAAACAACGGTAAGGATATTGATTGACCGCATCGTGTGGAATGAGGAGGAAGAAACCCTCAGCAGGACTGCAGATTCTGTACAAACCGCATTTTTTGAAGGTAAGGGCGACTGCTATGTCGAAAATGATGGATCTACTGCTCATTTTTGTGATCGCTTTGAGTTGGATGAGCTGAAGTTTGAAGAACCTACGCCCAACTTTTTCAGTTTCAACAACCCTTATGGGGCTTGTAAAAGATGCGAAGGTTATGGTAATGTAATCGGTATTGATGAAGACCTCGTTATTCCTGATAAAAGTAAAAGTGTGTACGATAATGCCATCGCCCCATGGCGTGGCGAGAAAATGCGCGAATGGCTTAACAAGCTCATCAAAAGTGCTGATAAGTTTGATTTCCCTATCCACAGGCCTTTTCATGAATTAACAGAAAAACAACAGCGTTTGCTGTGGACCGGCAATAAATATTTTGAAGGCCTGGATGCCTTTTTTAAAGACCTTGAAACGCAGACTTATAAAATTCAATACAGGGTAATGCTTTCGCGTTACCGTGGCAAAACCATTTGTCCTGATTGTAAGGGCTCACGTCTACGCAAGGATGCTTCTTATGTAAAGATCGCCGATAAATCTATTATAGACTTTGTGCTGATGCCGCTATCTACCATTGCGGGCTTCTTTGAAAACCTGAGTCTTTCAGAAAACGACAAGAAAATCGCCAAACGTTTACTGGCGGAGGTGTCTAATCGTGTAGACTTTTTAAACAATGTAGGTTTAGGTTATTTAACCTTAAACCGCTTGTCTAATACCTTGTCAGGTGGTGAATCGCAAAGAATCAACCTGGCCACCTCTTTGGGCAGTAGCCTGGTGGGCTCTATCTATGTGTTGGATGAACCCAGTATTGGCCTGCACCCACGCGATACCCATAAGCTCATTGGTGTTTTAGAACGCCTTAGAAATGTAGGTAATACCGTCATTGTGGTAGAGCATGAAGAAGAAATGATGAAAGCTGCAGACCATATCATAGATATTGGCCCTGAAGCAGGAACGCATGGTGGAAACCTTGTGTTCAGTGGTACTTACGATCAAATTTTAAAAGATAAAAAGAGCCTTACCGGTAGATACTTGTCGGGCAAGGAAAGTATAGCAGTGCCTGCCAGCAGAAGGAAATGGAATGATCATATCCTGTTGAAAGGGGCCAGGGAAAACAACCTTAAAAATATAGATGTAAAGTTCCCTCTGGGTATATTTACGGTGGTGAGTGGTGTTTCCGGATCTGGAAAAACCAGCTTGATCAAAAAGATTCTTTATCCTGCTTTACAGAAAGCCATAGGTAAGTATGCGGGTGAGCAAACAGGTTCTTATGATGGCATCTTTGGGGATATTGACATGGTGAGCCAGGTAGAAATGGTAGACCAGAACCCTATAGGCCGCTCTTCAAGGTCTAACCCGGTTACCTATGTAAAAGCCTGGGATGATATCAGGGCCTTATTCGCAGCCTTGCCTGCATCTAAAGCGGCAGGTTTAAAACCTTCAGCCTTCTCTTTTAATGTGGAGGGTGGACGTTGTGATGTTTGTATGGGTGAAGGAGAAGTAAAGATCGAGATGCAATTCATGGCTGATATCTATTTGCCTTGCGAAGCTTGTGGTGGTAAAAGATTCCAGCAGCAAGTGCTTGATGTTACTTACCAGGATAAAAACGTTTCTGAAATTCTGGAGATGACAATTGAGGATGCGGTAATCTTCTTTAATAAGGAAACTAAAATCCTCAATAAACTGCAGCCTCTTGTTGATGTAGGTTTGGGTTATGTCCATTTAGGTCAGTCATCCAACACTTTATCTGGTGGGGAAGCCCAAAGGATCAAATTAGCTTCCTTCCTCATCAAGGGTAATAATGCCAATAAAACGGTTTTCATTTTTGATGAGCCTACTACAGGACTGCATTTCCATGATATTAAAAAGCTGCTGGTTGCCTTGAACACCTTAATTGAACAAGGGAATACTATTTTGGTGATTGAACACAATATGGACATGATCAAATCTGCCGATTGGGTGATCGATATTGGTGCTGAAGGTGGCGATAAAGGTGGCGAATTGGTATTTGAAGGTACGCCCGAAGCCTTAGTTTCGGCAAGTGATTCTTATACGGCGAAGTATTTAAAGGCACATTTGAAATAATTGTATCTTCGCGCATGCTTTTTCTAACCTTTGTATTAGGGATTATTCTGAACGCGCTAGGCTATATTCCACCCGGTAATATCAATCTCACGGTTGTACAACTGACCATCAACCGTGGGTTTAAACAAGCACTCTACTTCATTGCTGCTTTTGGCTTTGTGGAGGTGCTCTTTACTTTCGTCATGATGCGCTTTGTGCAATGGCTGTCGCTCACCATAGAGCTCGACAATATCATTGATGTGGTGATGATCTTTTTATTCCTGATTCTGGGTAGTATTACCTGGAGATCAAGAAAGCAATTGCCTAAAGACGATTATTCTAAAAAGGACAGCATTAAATATGGGATGCTGCTAGGCCTATTAAACCCTATGCAGGTTCCTTACTGGCTTTTTGTGGGTACCTACCTTATTTCGCATGAATGGATAGATATTGGTTACCTATCCTTAAGTATATTCAGTGTAGGTGCTGGTATAGGCGCTGCACTTGCTTTATATGGTTTCGCCTTGTTTGCTGGCTATGTCAAAGAAAAGTTCGACCTCAGCAGTTATATCATCAATAAAAGCATAGCTATTTTATTCTTCTCTTTATCGGCCTACCATATCTGCAAGGTCATCTATGTTCATTACCTTAAATAGGCTTATTTTTTCAGGAATTCTACGTTCCAGATCTTTTCGGCTCTTTTGCCGATGATCCAAAATGAAGCGGCGAGTACACAAAAGAAGATAGCCTTATGCCAGCTGTCCCAGAAATATTCAAAGTAGCGGGTGTAAAGATTCAGAAATAAAAAGGTGATGCCAAATTCACGGGCAACATCGTCGCGGTATTTAAGACCAGCAAAAATGCTCACTACACACGCAGCGGCAGAAAGAAGGGCCCAGTAAAACAGGTTTATTTGCCTTACTTTATACCACTCTTCAATAGAGTCATAGTTGCCAAATACGGAAATTAGCCAGAGAGATAAAAATAAATAGATCATGCCCCCAATATAAGTGGTGCCATAGAAGAGACTAAATTTTTTGTTATGCTTAAAAATCAAAGCAATGGCGGTAAGGATAAGTCCGAAAAAGACAAAACGCAAAGGATAGTTAAGGCCCATGAAATAATAGTTCCAGCGGGAAAGGTAGCCTGTTTCTGTGCCAAACCAAACGCCAAGGGAGAGCAGTACAAAAGCCCAGATTAACCTTGATTTAAAGATAAAGGCTAACACACCATAAATGATGACGGAGCATAAAATGAGGATCGAGAAATGCGAGCTGTTGCTGCCTATGGATTTCCCCAAATAAGCAATGGCATTGGCCGTGAGCATCACTGCAGTGAAAATGATGGCATCATTGCTGAAAATTTGCTGCTGGTGGGTCTTACTTCTTTTAAAACCCACGTAATATAAAACACCTGCTGCTATAGCAGAAAAAACACTGATCAAGCTGTCTGGCGTATCATATATTTTTTCCAGATACAGCAAGATATCCTTGTCGACTAAAATAGCCCCTAAAGATATTACCCCACAAGCCATAGCAATCCAAAATGAATATTGCGCAAGACGGCGCCAGTCGAATGCTTTGGTTTCATAAGTTGCCTGCAGTCGCTTTACGTCATCTTCCGTCAGCAGATTTTGATCCTGCCATTGGGAAAGCATGTCATCTAAAAATTCACTTTTTTCCTGGTCTAATTTCATGGAGTGTAATTAATGCCTACCATCTGTTTCTCAATCATAGCTGTGTTGAAAATTAACCTATCTTTTTCAATAATTCAGGAATCTTTTTAACGTTTCCAACAATCCATACAATATCATCATTTTCAAACACCAGATTTGAATCAGGGTTCAAAATTCGTTCCCCTTTTCTTTCAATGCCCACCACTAAGCCCTGCGTCATTTCACGTATCCCTGAATTGCGGATGCTAAAACCATAGACAGGCGATTTACTGTTGATAATCACCTTCTGCAGGGTCATGTCTTTTTTAGGGAAGTTAGATTCTTCCACCTCTTCCTGCGGACCTGCGAACAATTCTTGTACAGCGGCTAACTGGTCGTCGGTGCCAATAACCAATATTTTATCATAAGGATAGAGCCTTTCATCTCTGCCAGGAGTAGGGATTCTTTTTTTGCCACGTTCAATCATGGCAATGTTGACCCCAAATTTCTCCCTGATGGAAAGCTCTACCAAAGAGAGGCCTACCAATTTTGATTCCGGGGCTACGGTAAGCTCCGCAAGGTGAGTATCCCAAGGTAAAATTTCTGGCTGTGCATTTTGTTCTTCCCTGGCGTTGAGGTTATACAGAAAGCGGTTTTCCAGTCGGTTATAAAAGGCCTGCAACCTTCGCGAAAAGATCATCATCACCAGCACAATCATCACCAGCGCAAGGCTGATGGACACTAAAGTATTGTAGAATTGAAAAATGAGGAAGCCCACAAAAAATACGGCCAGTCCGATTCTTAAACTTTCCAGGGCCACCAGCGGGCCACGGGTATATTTTTTATTCAGCCACAAGTTACTATAGGCCTTGCGCTCAAGTTTTCGCAATGAAAGGGCCCATAAAAAGGGCATCATGATCATCAGCGTTACTAATAAACTAATAATAGTACCTTTATGACCACCTAAAAGGTTATCTTCAATGAAAGGCTGTAAAACCCGGGAGCTTAAAAACACCATGGAGATCAGGATCACGCTATGGATAATAATATTGAAAGTATAGGCTTTGAGAAACACTTTCCAGTCGCTTAAAGTGGTAATGCCCGCCGTACTGGTGCTGTACCTGCTGATGCCGGCAACCCACTTAGCAGGTAAGTTACGTTCCAAAAATTTATAGAAAGGTTCTGACGATTTAATCAGGTAGGGCGTAGTAAAAGTAGTGATGGCAGAAACCGCAACGGCAATAGGGTACAAAAATTCGCTGGTTACTTTTAAGGATAAACCCAGCGTGGCGATGATAAAGGAAAACTCCCCAATTTGAGCTAAACTCATGCCTGTTTGAACAGCGGTTTTTAACGGTTGACCAGACAAAAGGGCGCCGAAGCCAGAGCTCAAAAACTTGCCTAACACGGTGGCCACCGTAATGATCATGATAGGGCCGGCATAGTCAATAAGCACCTTGGGATCAATAAGCATGCCCACCGACACAAAGAAGATAGCCGCAAAAAGATCTTTTACCGACTTGGTAAGGTGCTCAATACGTTCTGCCTGTGTCGTTTCTGCTAAAATAGACCCCATGATAAAGGCACCAAGGGCAGCAGAGAAACCAACTTCTACTGCCAGCAAGACCATTAACAAACAAAGGGCAAGAGAAACGATGAGCATCGTTTCATCATTCATTAACTTACGCGTGGCCTTTAAAAAAGTAGGAATTAGAAATATACCGCCAATGAACCATAAGATCAGGAAAAAGGATAACTTTAAAATGGAGACCAGCATTTCTACACCCGCAAACTGCTGACTCACAGCAAGCGTAGATAACAACACCAACAGTAAAATGGCCACAAGGTCTTCAACGATGAGGACTCCAAATACCAGGCCGGCAAATTTCTTATGCTTAACGCCAAGTTCTTCAAAGGCGCGAATGATAATGGTCGTGGAGGAAACAGAAAGAATACCACCCAGAAATATGCTATCCATCGTAGACCAGCCCATCAGTTTACCTGCGGCAAAGCCTATGAGCAGCATAAAAACAACTTCTACAATTGCGGTGATAGAGGAGGAGCCTCCAACTTTAACCAGTTTCTTAAAACTGAACTCCAGCCCCAGGTTGAACAATAAAAAGATAACACCTATTTCTGCCCAAATAGTAATGCTCTCGTTATCCGTAACGGTAGGGAGAAATTGAACATGAGGACCTACTAAAAGCCCTGCAAGGATATAACCCAGGACTAAGGGCTGTTTAATTTTTTTAAATAAGAGGGTAGTCACCCCGGCAGCGGCAAGTATAAGACCTAAATCAGCAATGAGTACGGGAAGGTGTAGCATGGAGCAGATGATGAAGTTAACAACGGATAAATAGCAGAAAAAGGAATTGCTATGCTAAGCATAATAAACCCATATCGTGTTAAATATACGAATTAACTTAAAATCAGGCCATTTTTTTGAAGTAATTTAGGGTGTTTTCCTTGTCTACCTGTAGTTGTTCTTTCAAAGCTTCGAGGCCTGTGAATTTAACATCATGACGCAAAAATTCAAGGAAAGACATCTTAATGGTTTGACCGTAAATTTCTTTGTTGAAATCAAAAATGTTAACTTCAATATTCCTGGTCATGCCGTTGATGGTAGGGCGCTGACCAATATAGGCCATTCCCTTATAAACCTCTGTTCCCATTTGTACGGTTACCGCATAAATGCCGTCAGAAGGGATCAATTTATAACTCTCTTCAATAAATATATTTGCTGTAGGAAAACCTATAGTGCGCCCAATTTTATCCCCTTTAACTACACGTCCCTCCAGGGAGAAATGATAACCTAAAAATTTTGCTGCAAGAGCAACATCGCCTTCCAATAAGGCTTTTCTGATCTTTGTAGAGCTTACAGCCACATCATTGATGTCCTGCTCTTTGATTACTTCTATTTTATAGTCGTATACATTGGCATATTCCTCCAGCTCGGGCATTCCACCTTGTCGGTCTTTGCCAAAACGATGGTCGTAGCCTACAATAATGTATTTGGTGCCTAAAGTATTGATCAGCACGTTCTCAATATATTCTTTTGCCGTGAGGTTAGAGAAATCGCGCGTAAAAGGAATG
>NZ_JAZQPU010000347.1:0-10557 GCF_045628745.1 Pedobacter sp. | reverse complement strand
GACAGAGGCACTAGTGGCGCTGGAAGACGTGAAGGTGGAAATAGTGGTGGTGGCGATAGAAGACGCAGGTCTTAATTAACACCCAACCTTAATATAAAAAAGCCCCGGAATTTCCGGGGCTTTTTGTTTATAAGACTTTTTTACGTTAGGCATCGACCATAGCATGTCGAAGATATAACCTTTATAATTTTATTAAACGCAGCTTAGTTTACTGGTTTGTCTTTAATCTGACTGGTTTTCAAATAAACCTTTGCACCACGTTTATTGACATAATATTTTTGATTCTTGTTATTGATATAAACATTAGATCCATCTGGGGCAACCTTCCCTTTCCACGTTTTATCTACAATCTTTGTAGTTCCTTTAACCGCTACTTCAGCAGTTTTATTTCCAACCTTCGTTGCAGTTTTATCTATTTTTTCACCAACTGTTTCCTTCTTTTCCTGTGCGTTAACTGTAAATGTGATGGCTGTTAACAAACCAAACGCTAATGCAGTTCTAAAAATTTTAGTTTTCATCATGAATATGTTTTTTAATATAACAATTTCACCTAACGATTTGTTTGCCAGCATTCTCCTCTACAATACAAGACCACAGTATGAGCCACAGCTCATGGCACAAGCAACACTAATTCAATTGCTCTGTGAGTAGTCGCATTTCAATCTGAGGTGAGTTTTTATCATAGAGAATAGCATAAACAGCCCTGCTGATGGGCATATCTACCTTATATTTTTTGTTGATCACATGCATACAACTTGCAGCGTAATAGCCTTCAGCAATCATATCCATCTCTAACTGTGCAGACTTTACAGTATAACCCTTACCAATCATGTTACCAAAAGTACGGTTCCTGCTAAATTGGGAGTATGCCGTTACCAGCAGGTCACCCAGGTAAGCAGGCTCCATGATATCCCTTGAAATGGGATGCACGGCATTCACAAAGCGGTTGATCTCCCTGATGGCATTAGAAATTAAAACCGCCTGGAAATTATCGCCATAACCAAGACCATGGCAAATACCACTGGCTACAGCATAAATATTCTTCAGTACGGCACTGTATTCTGTTCCAAAAATATCATCAGAAACATTGGTTTTTATATAACGTGTATTTAACAAACCAGCAAAAGTGCTTGCACTTTCCACATCCACAGAAGCGATGGTGAGGTAAGAAAGTTTCTCCAGCGCTACTTCCTCTGCATGACAGGGGCCGCTGATGACTAAAATATCTTCTATTGCCACATTGTATTTTTCCTGCATAAACTCACCAATAATCTGGTTTTCATCAGGCACGATGCCCTTAATCGCAGAAACAATCTTTTTGCCGCGTAAATCTTCTGCGGTAACATCTTTAAGCGTTTCCTTTAAAAAGGCCGCAGGAATGTTTAATATAATATAATCGGCCTTTTGAATGATCATTTTGATATCGTCGGAAATATTTCCGGCCGGCAATCTGATTTCCACAGAGCTGAGGTAATTAGGATTGTGTCGGTAAGCCTGAATGTGCTCAATGGCAGCTGTATTGCGCATCCACCAATACAGTGTTTTTTCTGTAAGGTTATCAGCTAACATTTTAATAATGGCAGTAGCCCAACTACCCCCTCCTATCATTGCAATTTTTGGCGTCATAACTTTTAATAAAAATCCCGGTTTAATGATTTAAACCGGGACAATTTACTGATTTTATTAAAGATGACTAGCTTACTTTTTCGCAGGATCGGCAAAGAGCTGATCTTTAGTGGTTTTCTCTACCTTCATTCCATCCTTTAAACGGTTTTGAATCGCTGCATAAGGGCCTGTTACTACTTCTGTACCCGCTTTTAGGCCAGTTTTGATAATGATATACTGGTCGTCCTGAATGCCGGTAGTGACCTCTACTTTTTTAATTGTACCATTGTTATAGGTATATACATATTGTTTAACAGTTTTATCCGTTAACTTAGTTTTTTGTTTTTCCTGATCAGCATCGTTAGCTGTCGGCTCTTTCTTTGCATCTTCCGATTTAGCATTGTCGCCGGTAAATACAGATTGGATCGGAATAGAATTACCTTTAAAAGATTCACTTTCAATATCTACACTTGCCGAAAGTCCCGGTCTAAACGGTGAAGGCAAATCTTTAGCACCACCTTTAATGTTACTGTAAGAATCAGCACTGATCCTCACTTTAACAAGGAAGTTGGTTACCTGGTCAACCGAAGAAGCCGACGCAGTACCTACATCTTTAGAAGAACTTGCAATTTCAGTAACTACACCTTTGAACTTTTTATCTGCAAAAGCATCTACTTCAATCACGGCGCTGTCACCTACATTTACACGGTTGATGTCATTTTCATTCACATCAACGTTCACTTCCATGGTGCTTAGGTTAGAGATACGCATAATCTCTGTACCAGCCATTTGCATAGTACCTAAAATACGGTCACCAAGTTCGATGGATAATTTAGAAATTACGCCGTCCACAGGTGCAGATATGGTTGTCTTGGCTAAGTTAGCGGCAGCTTCCCTTACATTTGCACTACTTTGTTCAAGGCTAAACCTTGAAGCGGTAACATTTGCTCTTAATCGGGCAATATCAGCCTGCGCAGAGAAATACTCCGCTTTAGCAGCATCAAATTCTGCTGCTGAGATTACTTTTTTCTTATATAGCTCTTCATTTCTTTTGTAAGTGCTTTCTATATTTTTGAAAGTAGCCAGGGCTTGTTTCAGCTGTTGCTCAGAAGCTTGAAGAACTGCCTTTTGGGTATTATTAGAAGCTACAGCTTTTTCATAACCAGAAAGCAAAACATCTGGTCTTACTTTACAAAGCAACTGTCCTTTTTTAACCACATCACCCTCTTTCACCAACAATTCAACAACCTCACCAGAGACCTCAGAACTTAACTTCACCTCTGTTGCTGGTTGTATTTTACCACTGGCAGTAATGGTTTCAATAACCTCTCTAACCGTGGCTTTTTCTGTTGTTATTTTTACAGGTTTTTCACCGCCAATCAAGCCGGTAAGCACCAATATGACCACTATCAAAAGGAGTGTACCTACAGATATAATAATGTGTTTAAGTTTCATCTGATCTTATTATTTATTGTTTATTTAAGCGGAATATTAAAATGTAATTTGTTTGCCCAGGTAGTAATCTATCACTTTAGACCTGAAAAGCAGGTCATATTTGGCCTGGATAAAATCAACTTCGGCTTCGTTACGATTGGTGATGGCGGTGTTATAATCTAATGAATTCACCAGACCTACATTATAACGCTGTTCAATCACAATAAAAGCATCTCTTTGCGCATTGAAAGTGTTTTGTGTAGAAACATAACGGCTTTCTGCTGCTTTTAAATCTGCCACCGCCTGTGCAATTACTTTATTTAAATTGTTTTTGGTCAGCTGCTCCTGAATTTTGTAACCTTCGTAATTTATTCTTGCACGTTTAACATTAGACTTTGCTGTCAGTCCGTTAAAAATCGGAATTCGCAGTGACAATCCTATATATTGGTTAAAATTATCATTCACCTGGTCAGAAAACCCCGGTAGTGGCGCAGGGGAATCAAATACATACACATAATTTGATCCAATACCCGCATTTAGGGATAGTGTAGGATATAAAGATCCTTTGGCTATATCAATACCTTTTTCGGCAGCCTCACTATTTAACGCAGCCAGTTTAATATCTGGGAAGGTTTTCAAAGCATCATTATAAACCTCATTTACGTTATAAGTGGTACGTGCCAGTTCTATTTCCTTCACTGTAGGCGCTACTACTTTAAAAGTATGGGTGTCGGTGCCCATCTCCATCAGCTGGGATAAGGTCAGGTAAGAAATAGTCAATGCATTCTGTGCATTGGTTACATTCAATTCTGATGTAGCCACCTGTGCTTTGGCCTGTGAAATATCAGCCATGGTTTTATTACCTACATCCATTAAGGCATTTTCCCTTTTCAAAGTCTGCTCAGAAACCAATAATTGTTGTTCTGATACCCTTAATAAATCTTCATTATACACCACATCCATATAAGCAATGACCACATCAAGGACAAGGTCGTTTTTGATCTTGTCTAAATTGCTATTGTCTGCTTGCAACAAAAGTTTATTTTGTTTGATCTGGTTAACCTTGGCAAAACCACCGAATAAGTCAACGGAAGTTCCCACATTTCCGCTTGAAGAGAAGGTTTTATTATTCACCACTTCAAAAGAGTTTTCAATTCTACTCCGTCCAAAACCCAACCTACCATCAGTAGATGCATTCAGACTAGGGTAAAGTGCAGCTTTAGATTGCTGTAAGTTTACATTTGACGTAGCCACATTTAAAGCTCCTTGTTTAATGTTTAAGTTATTACCCAACATGCGCTCTATAGCTTGCGGAAGGGTAATTACCTCCTGGGCTTGGGCACTGAGGTTACAACCCAGTGCAATGACGCTCATTAATAAAATGCGGGATAGGGGTAGCAACAACAAACTTCGAGGGGTTATCTTATTCATAAATTTGATTTCACAATATTACTTAAACAACTTTTATATCTTTGGCTATGTACCTGATTAAATCACCCTTGTTATTAAAATGGTATTATCCCTCCTTAGTATGGCATAAAACCCGCAAAGACAAAGTCATCTATTTAACCTTTGACGACGGTCCTATACCTGATGTTACAGATTTTGTTCTAAAAACTTTAAAGGTCTTTAATGCAAAGGCAACATTCTTCTGTATCGGAGACAATATCTTTAAACACCCTGCTGTTTTTGAACGTGTTAAAGCTGCAGGGCATCAAATTGGAAACCATACTTTTAATCACTTAAAAGGATGGAAAACAGCAGATCAAACTTATGTACAAAACATTGCCAAATGCCAGGAACTAACCCAAAGCCACCTCTTTCGCCCACCCTACGGCCGCATTAAAAAATCGCAGATCAAGGAGGTAAAAAGACTCTTCCCGAAGATACAAATAATTATGTGGGATATATTAAGTGGTGACTTTGACCTGGAACTTTCTCCAGAGAACTGTTACAAAAACGTAATCAAGCACACAGAAAATGGCTCTATCATCGTGTTTCATGACAGCTTAAAAGCATTCGACAGGTTACAATATGCATTGCCCCGTGTATTGCAATATTTACAAGAACAGGGCTATCGCTTTGCAACATTATAAGTGCCCCTGCATAGAAAAAAGCTCATTCAGCAACAGAATAAATACGCAAGCTGTTTATTTACAAATGGTTAAACATAAAACTTTATTGAAACTTGATGGTTGATGTACTAAGCCTACAGGTTCGAAAAAGGGACACGCTATTTAGAACATATATAAATAATATAATGATATGCCTATGATGGCTGTCCGGTGTTTTTTTTCGTAAATTCGCTTATAAATAATTAATATATTACCTTTTAAATACAGATTATCAATGGCTTTTGATATAGATATGATCAAAAAGGTGTATGCAAACTTCGGACCCCGTGTTGAGGCGGCCCGTAAATTAGTAGGCAGACCCCTAACACTTTCAGAAAAAATTTTATATACTCACCTTTGGGATGAAAAAGCAAACACCGCCTACGTTAGAGGTGCGGATTATGTTGACTTTGCTCCCGATAGAGTAGCTATGCAAGATGCAACCGCTCAAATGGCGTTGTTGCAATTTATGCAAGCTGGCCGTCCACAAGCTGCAGTACCTTCTACGGTACATTGCGATCACTTGATTACAGCAAAACTTGGTGCAGAACTAGATTTACCTGCAGCAAACACAGAAAGTAAAGAGGTTTTTGATTTTCTTGCTTCTGTATCTAATAAATATGGTATTGGCTTCTGGAAACCAGGTGCCGGTATTATTCACCAGGTAGTTTTAGAAAACTATGCATTTCCAGGCGGAATGATGATTGGTACTGACTCCCATACCGTTAATGCGGGTGGTTTAGGTATGGTTGCCATTGGTGTTGGTGGTGCTGATGCCTGCGATGTGATGGCAGGTTTACCTTGGGAGCTTAAATTTCCTAAATTAATTGGTGTGAAGTTAACCGGTAAGTTAAACGGTTGGGCTTCTCCTAAAGATATTATTTTAAAAGTTGCCGGTATTTTAACTGTAAAAGGTGGTACTGGTGCTATTGTTGAATATTTTGGCGACGGTGCTGAGAACTTAAGCTGTACTGGTAAAGGTACAATCTGTAACATGGGTGCAGAAGTTGGTGCTACCACTTCTACATTTGGTTATGACGAAAGCATGGAACGTTATTTACGTGCTACCGACAGAGCTGATATTGCTGATGCAGCAAACCAGGTTAAAGAACACTTAACAGGTGATGCAGAGGTTTATGCTAACCCTGAGCAATATTTCGATCAGTTAATTGAAATTGACTTATCTACATTAGAACCTTACTTAAACGGTCCGTTTACACCAGATTTGGCTACGCCTATTTCTAAAATGAAAGAAGTAGCTTTAGAAAACGGATGGCCAATGAAAATTGACGTTGGTTTGATCGGTTCATGTACCAATTCATCATACGAAGATATTGCCCGTGCAGTAAGTGTAGCTAAACAAGTTTCTGAAAAGGACCTCGTTACAGGTTCTAAATATTGTATTAACCCTGGTTCTGAGCAAATCCGCTACACTATTGAGCGTGATGGTTTCTTAGACGTATTCAAAAACATCGGTGCTACAGTATTTACTAATGCTTGTGGACCATGTATTGGTATGTGGGACAGAGTAGGTGCTGAAAAACAAGAAAGAAATACCATTGTACACTCCTTTAACAGGAACTTTGCAAAACGTGCTGATGGTAACCCTAATACTTTTGCTTTTGTAGGTTCTCCGGAATTGGTTACCGCTTTAGCCATTGCTGGCGATTTAAGCTTTAACCCGTTAACAGACACCTTAACTAATAAAAATGGTGAGCAAGTAAAATTAGATCCACCTACAGGCGATGAATTGCCTCCAAGAGGATTTGATGTTGCTGATGCTGGTTACCAGGCTCCTGCTGAAGATGGTAGTACTGTACAGATCTTAGTATCTCCAACATCTCACCGTCTGCAATTATTGGATCCTTTTAAGCCATGGGAAGGTACAGACCTTAAAGGTTTACGCCTGTTGATTAAAGCAAAAGGTAAATGTACTACGGATCATATCTCTATGGCTGGCCCATGGTTGAAATTCCGTGGTCACTTAGATAACATTTCTAACAACATGTTAATCGGTGCCGTTAACTACTTCAACGACAAAACTGATACAGTTAAGAATGCCTTAACAGGCGAGTATGGTCCGGTACCAGCAACACAACGTGCATATAAAGCTGCAGGTATTGGTTCGATTGTAGTAGGTGATGAAAACTACGGTGAAGGATCTAGTCGCGAGCATGCTGCAATGGAGCCTCGTCACTTAGGTGTTCGTGCTGTATTGGTTAAATCTTTTGCCCGTATCCACGAAACTAACTTGAAAAAACAAGGTATGTTAGGTTTAACTTTCTGTAACAAGGAAGATTATGACTTGATCCGTGAAGATGATATCATTGATATCGTTGGCTTAACAACATTTACACCAGACGTTCCTTTAACAGTGGTATTAAACCACAATGACGGAACAGTAGATGAGATTAAAGTTAACCATAGCTATAATGCACAACAAATCGACTGGTTTAAAGCTGGTGGTGCGTTGAACATTATCCGCCAACAAGTTGCTCAATAAGCAGCAACGTTAATCATAAAAAAGGCTTCTGTAGAAATACGGAAGCCTTTTTTTATGCCTTTAAGTATTCAGCCCTATCTGTTTCAATAAAATAGCAGCATTAAAAGTCTTACAAGCACCATGCTTCAGCAGGTAATCAAAGTGCATTTCCTTTTCTGTAATCTGTATATCAAAATGGTAATTGCGCACCTGTTGTGGATACTGCACTTCCATTTCAGACAGTGCCAGGTCATGCGTAGCAAATAAAGCGGTGGTATGTTGCTCAATCATGCGCTCAATAAAGGCCTTCGACCCAGAGAATTTATCCTTACTATTGGTACCACGCAGCATCTCATCGATCAGCACAAAAGTATTGGCCGAAAGTTTAGACTCCTCCAGAATCATCTTAAGGCGGTTAAGTTCGGCCTTAAAAGTGGAGGTCTGGTCATTGAGCGAATCTTTAATACGCATATAGGAAAGCACCTTAAAGATCGACAAGCTCAATTCTTTTGCACAAACTGGGGCACCGGCAAAGGCCAGCACCATGTTTACCCCTACAGTTCTTAAAAAAGTACTTTTACCAGCCATGTTAGAGCCCGTTACAATATCTACCGTCGGTTTGTCGGATAAGTAATAATCATTAGAGATTCTTTTGTTCACATCAATCAAAGGGTGGCCAATTTGAAGGGTTTCCAAACCGTAAGTAGTTTTAATTTCCGGGAAGTTCCAATCCGGTTCATTGTAGGTTAAAGTAGCAAAGGAAATCAGCTCCTCAAAATGACTGATGCGGTCGAGTCCTTTTAAAATATGTTCTGATGAACCCTTAAACCAACGATCCAGTCGGATGGAACATTTAATATCCCACAGAAAGAAGAGGTTTAAAAACAAGGCAACAATCATATTCAGGCGCGCATCAAAATCCCTGATGATGGAAGCGAGTTCCTTAATTTCACGGCTCACCGGAGCCGCAGCTGCTTGTGTTGAAAATAAAGCCTTAATATAAGGCGATTTCCAGGTTATTTTCTCTGTCCACTCAATTACCCCAGAATAAGCTTTCAACAGGTCGGCGCTACCGCTAAAGCCATAATAAACCAGATTGATATGCTTGAGGTTAAAGAAAACTACCGCAGCATTAAAAAGGGCCAGCAAACCAAATAAATTCCAGAGTGCTCCACCTACAAAACTGGCGATAATTAAAACGCCAAACATCAAAAAGGGAACCAACTTTACATACAAACGCAGTAATTTGGATTCCGAGAATTTAAGCTGCAAAGGAAGTTCATGTGCTAACTTTTGTTCAATAGCCCTCAACTGTGCAGGCTGGTGGTTTTGGAGCTTTGCCCTGAAATGAAAAGAATCATCCATATGGCCGCTCAGTTCCTGTATAGCTTGCTGACGGGCAAGAATAATTTCCCTGCTTTGTGCTGCGTTGAAATGAGCAGCAAGCAAATCCATCCCCTTTTCCGTATGGCAACGGTTAACATAAGCATATAAAGAAAGGTGACCAAAAACATCTAAATCGGCAGAAAAGGGATGTAATTCATCCTCATATTTCTCGCCGTCGCTATAGCCATTTTTACGGTCCAGCAAATGATTTTCTTCATTTTGATAAACCCATAACAGCTGTCTGGCATATTCTAGTGCCGCCTGTACCCTCCCTTGTTTTTTAACCAGCACCATAAAATATAACAGGGGCAAAACCATGAGGATGCCATAAATCCAGTGCCAACCCCAGCTGATGATCAGGGCAACGAAAATTATTTCTGCAACAAACACCCCTAACCTTGATAGGGAAATTTGGTTGAGCCCTTTCGTTAACCGCGCTATTTCATTTTGCTGGGCATCAATTTTAATTCTGTAAGCGGCTAATATAGATTCTTTGGTTGTTGACATTGAAGATGAAGGTTAGAAGATGACTGGCTTAAATTACCAGTTTGAGCAATTTATTTGGTAAATATATATTTTTGTAGGTTTCGTTGTACTTTAGTAGCCGTTAAGCCATACTTTAACAGCGATTGCTGTAGCGCTTCAAAAGAGTCATTGTTGATAATGAAATGATAGTGGCCGTTCAGCTGATTCACTTTTTCCATTTCTACTTTTATAGTAACGATAGACTGCAATTGCGTCACTAAAGTATTAACGGTGCCATTTTGAACACTCAGCGCCGTGGTGCCATTGGTTTGAATCTGCGTAGTATTAAGGTCTTCCTTAGCAGGAACTTTAGCCTGGCTCAATTTAAGAGAATCTGTGAGCGTAATCACAATTACATCCTGTAAAGCATCAGTCTGCACCATTTTCAGCTGCAGGTTTTCTAAAACCTTGTTCAACAATATCTTTTCACCATGCGCCCTGTTCAGCAGCTTATCTTGCTTAAAGCAATAAGAAATCACCTTGTTTTTCAACTCCTTAGGAAGTTCAATTTGATTTTCGTTACAGCGCAGTAAGGTAGAGAACAAAACACCCGGTTTGATGCCAATTTCTAAGAGCTGCATAGAATTTTCGTCACTCACTTTATTCGACACTTCACCAGAACGTACAGATGATCCCAGTGACATGCTGAAATAGCTTTTGATAGCAGGATCATCAAAAATTTCTTTATAGGTTGCGGTTAGTGTATCGTTATTTTTTGTATTACTTTTTTTAAGAACAGAATCCTGCTGTAGTATAAAAGGTGTTGTAGAGCACATCATGAAGTTTTCCTTCACTGCAACATCAGCATGGGCAGTTACCGCAAAAAGCCATAGGGCTAGAGAAACAAGCACTTTCTTCATGTTGGCAATTTACCAAATATTACTACCTAAAGAGGACTCTCATAGATAAAAAAACGCCAGAGCTTTTATCCCCCCGGATAGACACAGGGTTAAGGCGGTTAAATTTTAGCTGTTCCAGGTTCTTATTCCAGTCTACGGTAACATAGGTGAG
>NZ_JAZQPU010000346.1:0-9450 GCF_045628745.1 Pedobacter sp. | reverse complement strand
TTTCAAAACACGTATGTTCCTCTACATATTAAGTATTAATCTCTCAAAACATTTTATTTATTAACTAAGTTATAATAGGGTATTTGAATTAAAACCCTATTCTATGTTAGCAATGAATTATCGGGGCCCTTTCAGGGTACGAATCGATCACAAGCCTTACCCACAACTTTTGCATCCCAATGATGCTATCGTAAGAGTTACCCGCTCTTGTATTTGTGGTTCAGATCTACACCTTTATCATGGTTTAGTACCTGACACGCGGGTGGGTATGACGTTTGGACACGAGTTTATCGGTGTGGTAGAAGAAATTGGTCCTACGGTGGTCAATTTAAAAGTAGGCGACCAGGTACTGGTGCCATTTAACATTGCCTGTGGAAAATGTGCTTTTTGCAAACAGGGGCTGTTTGGCAATTGCCATGAATCTAATCCGCAAGCTACTGCCGTTGGTGGTATTTATGGTTATTCTCATACCGCTGGAGGTTATGATGGTGGCCAGGCAGAATATGTGAGAGTTCCTTATGCTGACGTTGGTCCAATGGTTATTCCTCCTGATCTTCACCCTGATGATGCTGTTTTGTTAACCGATGTGGTGCCTACAGGTTACCAGGCAGCAGAAATGGCAGGCATTAAAACCGGCGATACGGTAGTGGTTTTTGGTGCTGGTCCTATCGGTATTATGGCTGCTAAATGTGCATGGCTTTTTGGTGCAGCAAGAGTGATTGTGATTGACCACCTGGAATACAGGCTTGATTTTGTAAGGAAATACGCCAACTGCGAGGCTTACAATTTCAGATCTATGGAAGACCCTGTTTTGTTCATTAAGAAAACGACAGATTACTTTGGTGCCGATGTTTGCATTGATGCAGTAGGCGGTGATGCCTCTGGCAATGCCATGCAAACCATTACCGGTAAGAAACTTTTACTGCAGGCAGGTTCTGCCACGGCTTTGCACTGGGCTATAAATAGCGTTAAAAAAGGCGGTATTATTTCTATTGTGGGTGTTTATGGCCCTACCGATAACCTGGTGCCTATTGGCAATGTGCTCAATAAAGGGCTAACCATCCGGGCCAACCAGGCATCGGTTAAACGATTGCTTCCCCGCTTAATTGAACATATACGTGCAGGACATCTAGATCCCAAAGGTATCATTACCCATAGGGTGCCCTTAGAAGAAGTTGCAGATGCCTATCATATCTTTTCTGCTAAGCTGGATAACTGTATTAAAACCATATTAATTCCGCCATCTGCAAGAATTTAAGCTCAAAACCATGGAAAATAACAATAACGATTATAAAAATATCAAAGGTTGGGGGGTAGATGCTGATCCTAAAAATGAGCCTACCTATCCCATGAAAACCTATACCGGCGATGACCATCAACGCTCCAACTGGGAACGACCGGTGCAGCAAATCCCGATAATGGAAGTGTTAAAATCTAATGAGCGCCCAGACCTCAGTGCGGTTTATGGGGCCACCTTGCCTCCTAAAGGTTTAAGTGGTGCCATCAGGAGGTATGCTTTTAAGTATAGTGAAAGCAGTTATGGCCATTGGCTGCCTCTGCTACTGGCAGACCGGATTAACGTAGTTGAGGGTATTGTGGACGACCTTAAACATGGCCATGTGCCTAATATCTTTGCCGAAAGGGGCTGGAAGGCTGAAATTAAGTACAACCCTAAAGGTGCGGCAAAAAAGATAATAACAGGGGTAGTAGTCGCTGCAGTTATATGTACCCTGCTTTCTAAAAAACGAAAAGAGTGGTATCGCATATAGGTTACGTATACATACGCTACTATAATCATAATTACTTGCAATTATACAAATTATAAATACGGGTTTATCTACATAAAACCCGTATTTATATCTTCTTCAAGATTTCGATATTGTGAACAAGCAAACGCTCCAATCACTATCATGAAAATCTTGCACATAAGCGTAATGCGTGGGCCAAACTATTGGTCTGAGCTGAGAAAGAAATTAATTGTAGCTAAAATAGAAGTAAAAGAGACTGATGATCAGAAGTCCGCAGGACTAATAGCTATCGGTGAAAAGCTTGAATCTTTACAACCAGCCCTACATAACCTGGCACCTTATGGCTCTATTTTAAATGTGGTTACCCAGGTCGCCGTAGAAATACAGTGCCGGGCAGGTATGGATTGTGTGTATCATCAAATACACCCTACCGCAAATCCGGAACACTTTATCCTTTGTTTTTCCTATACCATTGAAAAAGCGGGTATTTATGCTGCCAAAGCGGCCGTCAACCTGGTGAACGCTTTACTAGCGGATCAAAAATACCAGATCGAAAAGGATATTCAACACCTGATCCGCATTAGAGAAAGCCATAACCACGATAGTGAAAATGCCAAACCTATACCGAACTTTCCCATTGTAGCGGTAACAGGCACCAATGGAAAAACAACCACTACCAGACTCATTGCTTATTTAGTTAAATTTGCAGGGTATAGCGTGGGCTTTACCACTACGGATGGTATTTATATCAACGATCAGCTGATTTCTATTGGCGATTGTAGTGGTTCGGTGAGCGCAGCGGTGGTTTTAAACGATCCCCGTGTTAATTTTGCGGTGCTGGAATGTGCCAGAGGGGGGATATTGAGAGCTGGTCTTGGTTTTGATGAGTGCAATGTAAGTATTGTCACTAATATTTCTGGCGACCATCTCGGTATGGATGATATAGAAACCATGGAGCAGCTGAGCAGGGTAAAACTTACAGTTCCCAAAGCAACGGCCAAAGATGGTTATGCTATTTTAAATGCCGATGATGACCTCGTGTATCGAATGAGGAAGTTTTTATCATGCAAAATAGCTTTGTTTAGCCGGCACCCCGAAAACAAGCGGATTATTAAACATTGTAACAAGGGCGGACTGGCGGCCATTACCGAAAATGGTTTTTTTACCATTTGCAAGGGCAGGGAGAAATTCAGGATCGCTGCTATCGCAAATGTACCCTTGTGCCATCATGGTAAATCTACCTGCATGATGGAAAATGTGCTCCCGGGAATGCTTACCGCCTTTATTTATCAACTCTCTGTTGATGACCTTGAAATAGCCTTAAAGAAGTTCCATCCCTCTCCAGAAAATACCCCGGGAAGAATGAATGTGTTTGAGTTTCCAGAGTTTACACTGATGGTAGACTATGCACATAACGAAGGAGGCTACCGGGAATTGAAGAACTATACTGACCAGCTGGAGGTAACCTCTAAAGTGGGCATCATTGCTGCAGTTGCCGATCGTCCTGATGCTGATATTGTAAATATGGGCCGTCTTGCGGCCACCATTTTTGATGAAATCATCATTAGGCATGATGCTGACAACAGTGGTCGCACGCACGAAGAACTGAACGAGTTGCTGCTGGTGGGCATCAGGGAGATCAATC
The DNA here is from genome assembly GCF_045628745.1 of Pedobacter sp. GTDB lineage: Bacteria > Bacteroidota > Bacteroidia > Sphingobacteriales > Sphingobacteriaceae > Pedobacter. Next base: position 6,057 of record NZ_JAZQPU010000346.1, on the reverse strand, counting down.
CATTGCTGCCCGTAAAAGTGATCTCAAATGAATTTAATGCCATTAAGTATGCCATTACACACGCTAAAAAGGGAGACTGGATCTTTGTGAATGCCGAAAATGTTTATGACACCCTTTTTTATATCAACCAGTATAAACCAAGGGCCTTGTCCAGGCCTACACCCCAGCACTTACAAAGAAGGGGCGTATTTTAAACTTATTGAATCATGCCATTTAACACCGCATATTTAATCAGTGTTGCCGTATTGCGGCAGCCTGTTTTTTCAATTAAATTCTGACGGTGGCCCTCAATGGTTCTTTTGCTTAAAAACAACCTTTCTGACATCTCCTGATTGGTCAGGCCTTGGGCAATCAGCGCCAGGATTTCTATTTCCCGGGAGCTAAAGTCAACATTGAGATCCGCAGAAACGGATTGTATGTTTGAAAATTCTATAGAACGATCTAAAAGCCGAATGGCAATATTAGAGCAAATATATCTTTCGCCGAGGCTTATCTGGTTTAAGGCAAAGTTAAGTTCTTCCGCATGGATAGTTTTCATCAGGTAACCCGATGCCCCTGCAGTAAAAGATTGCTGAATAGATTTATTTGAGTCACTCATGGTGAGCATGATGACTTTTATTTCGGGGTTAATTTTCTTTAGCGCAGTTATAAGGGAAATGCCATCCATTTCTGGCATGTTGATATCGGTAAGCACAATATCAGGCATGAGTTCCTGATTGAACATTTCAATGGCCTGGGCACCGTTACTGGCCTCGGCTAATATATGAACGTGTTCGTTTTCAGTTAAAATCATCCTTATACCTTCACGTACAAGATTATCGTCGTCAACCAAAATTACATTGAGCATATAGTAATGGTATTAGGTTAAAAATAGATGTGCACATGGTAATGAATTTATGCTTTGATAACAAGCATTGCTGTTAAAGGTTTTATAGATTCGTCGTCTCTTAAAACCTTTTTTATCAGCTTAAAAAAGAATAGTTGCTTTTTATAAAGTAAGTTATAAAGCAACATTGTAAATATTCAAGAATAAGTAGGAGAGCTGCAGGTTCTTTAAAGATCTCCCTCGGTTATTGAGGGAGATCTGTTTTTTTATCCGGCTTTGATTCATTTTCTTTATCCTTACTGCTTTGCTTTTTGCCTGTCGCCTCAAACCAATGCAGGTCACCCGGACTTAATAACGATTGCGGATCTATATCCAGGCTGGTATCGTCATTGGTGATAATTTGTTGTAAGATTTTCTTTTTTTCTGAACGTATGCCCATGATTTAAATTTACAAAAATTCTTACAAATTATAAATACAAGTTTTGCTGCAGCAGGAAATAAATAGCTGATGTTGTCTTATTTCTGTAGCCCTAAGCGATATTGATAAATGGCATCAGTAACAGCTGTCTTATTCAATATCAGGCTGTCACCTTTAACTTCATAAGTATAATCACCCTTTAAAATAGTGTTCCAGTCGAAGTTGGCCGTCCACATATTTTCATCAGCAAAATTAATCACCTTTTTATCCAACACCTTAAAAGTACCAGATCCTTTTGTTGAGGTGTAATTGCTTTGGTTAAAAGTAAGTTGACTTTCTGTAGCCGTAGTAGCCCCAGGGGTGCCCGTAATGAATTTACCTTTAAAGGTGCCTGTGAATTTCGCCTGATTTTCGGTGGATTTACAGCTCCACAATAAGCCTATGCTCAAGGTTAATAATAATAGTTTTTTCATAATCATGTAGGTGTTTTAATGTTATAACGCTCATCAGCTTAATCATTGCTATATACCATAAAAAGCAGGTAAAGGTTTTATTCATTAAGCAATCATCCCATTTTAATAGTAATTATATACCTAAGAAAGCAAATGGGTTTGATGTTTTTTAGCATTCAGTTTACAAGTATAGTTGATTTTTGTTCAGAGTACTTTTAATTTCCGTAAATTTGCAGCAATTACATTAAATAGAATATACTGTGTCGTTAGATAAATTAAAACTAAGTAAGTCCCTGGTAGCTGCAATGACCGATGCCGGATATATTTCCGCCAAAGAAATTCAAGCTAAAACCATGTCCAGAATATTAGGAGGACAAGATATTATTGCTGTTGCTCCTGAGGGTAGTGGTAAAACCACCAATTACGTGCTTTCTGTTTTAATGCGTTTAAAATACGGTAGTGATGAAGCACCTAAATTTTTAATTCTTGTACCCGACAGAGAAAGAGTAGAAGCGGTGATTGCTGAATTTATGAAACTCAGCAAAAACAGAAACCTGCGTATCATTGGCCTAAGTGGCACAGGAGGCATGGAGTCAGAAATCAATGATTTAGTTGAAGGTATTGATATTGTTGTTGCCACACCTACACGTGCAAGAGCTGTATATTTAAAACTCGGCTTGAACCTCAGTAAACTGCAAATGTTTATTGTAGACGATGCAGAGGTAATTTTAAAACAAGGAATGCAACTGCCAGTATGTGAACTTGCCCGCAGTGCAGGTAAATGTCAGCACCTTATTTTCACCACTGTGGTACACGATAAGCTGCATCAAATGGTAGATCAGTTTTTAAAATTCCCTACTATTCTGGAAGTTGATGAATTGGGCGATAAAAAAGCGACTACCCATGAATTGCTGTTATACCAGGTGCAGAACTTCAAGACCAAAATTAACTTGTTGAACTTGTTGTTGAGAGATGATGAGGTATTTGATAAAGTTATTGTTTTTGTAAACACCCGTTTAACCGCACAAAAGCTGAGTAAAAACTTAGTTTCGCGTAAGCCTGGAGAAATTGCGGTGTTAAATCCACTTTTCTTCGATGAGGAAGGCTTTGATCATATTGAAGACTTTAAAGAAAACCCTGAAGCCAGGGTTTTAATTGTAGCCAATGAGGGTACTTCTGCCTTAGACCTTTCTGGCATAGGCTTCATCTTCCATATGGAAGTACCTGAGCAGAAAGAGATTTTCTTAAGCAGAATTGTGAAAACTACGGAAGAAGAAGTAGTGGCCATCACTTTTTCTACTGATGCCGAACTAGCCGACATCCGTAAAATTGAGCAGTCTATTGGGGCTAAAATTGCTGTGATGGATTTGCCAGAAGATTTGGTAATCGATAAAGTGGCTAAAAAAGCAGGTTTAGATAAAAGCAGAATCGTTAAAGAAACTGTTGAAGCCCCTAAAGGCGGTGGTGCTTACCACGATAAAAAAGACGGTAATACCAAAGATTACAATTATGGCATTGGGCAAAAGCTTAAAATGACCATGAAGAAAAAACACAGCTAATTACAAGCTATCTCAATTTATTTTTCTTTAACATCACATTAACTGTCTCTTAGTTGAACCTAAGGGACAGTTAACCTATGGCTAACCGTTAGCTAAAACTTAGCTAACCCTTGGAACCTACCTGGTAGGGACATGCTACCGGTTTGCTACCGGATTTCCGGTACAAAACCGGTAGCAAACCCGGAGCTGACAGGTCTTTGCATAATGCTATTGGCTAGTGATGGGTTATCTAACAGCTAGGTAAAGGTTAATGAGCTATAACCGATAAGTTGCTTAACTTTTAAATACCTTTTTAACTGTTCTCTTTTTTTAACAGTCAAAAGTTTGAGTTTAATTGCTTTGTTAAAAGCCAATTACTGCCCCTTTATCTTCCAATTTTAAGCGCCTACTTTTTCTTTGACAAAAGAATGATGAATTGTTGCAAAATCCGTTTTACATTTGCCTAACACTGTTAAATAAAATAACGGTTTGTCATATGGGAAGTAAAGAACGGATTGCAAGATTAAAAGAAGACACCAGAACTAACATTTTGGAGGCCTCCCTGGAAATCGTCAAAGAGGAAGGGTGGCAAGCTTTAAGTATGCGCAAAATTGCAGACAAAATTGAATATACGGCACCTATAATTTACGAATATTTTGAGAATAAAGAGGGTATCCTGCTAGAATTAACCCGCCAGGGTTACATTATCTTAAACCAGGAGATCAAAAAAGCCATCGAGAAAGAAACAGAACCTGCCAAACAATTGGAGGCCATGTGGATTGCTTACTGGAACTTTGCTTTTGAAAACAAAGAATTGTATCAGCTGATGTATGGTGTGGAAATGAACTGCTGTTACCTTAAAAAATCGCTGCTAGAAGCTGAATATACAAATAAACTATTTTTAAGCATGATTAAGGAAGTCATGACGGATGAAAATCCTAGTGAAGACCTCATTTGCAGAAAACATTATACATTTTGGTCGGTTATTCATGGATTGATCTCTATTAACCTGGTGAACAGGGGCAGGGGACAAGAAATGAACCAGTTAATTTTACAAGACGCTATTAAAGGAATTATTAAATATATCAACGATTAAACAAATAAAATAAGGTTCATGAAAATGAACCTCTTTTTTCTACACTTACTTAACGGTGTTAAATAAACTATACCCGTTATACCCCGCGTATCTTAAAATCAAACATATCATGAAACATTATCCTTCTCACCCCCAGTCATCTAACACTGTTAAACGATCTAATATCGTTATGAAAGCGTTAAGCCTTGTTTTTGCCATTCTACTCTTCGCCTGTAATCGCCAGGAGAAACTTCAGGTGGCTAATCCAATTGTACAAACCTTACCTGTACTGGCCATCAATAACAGTTCTAAAACAACTTTCCTTGAATATCCAGCTTCTATTGAAGGCGCAGTAGATTTAGAAATACGTCCGCAGGTGTCGGGCTCCATTGAAAAAGTATTTGTCAATGAAGGTGCCCTGGTACAAAAAGGGCAGCCGCTTTTCAAAATCAATGAACTTCCCTTTAAAGAAGCTTTAAACAACGCCAAAGCATTATTGCAATCAGCACAGGCTGCGGCATTAAATGCACAGCTTGAAATTGAAAAACTAACGCCATTGGTGGCTAACAACGTAGTTTCGCCATTTCAGTTGAAAAGTGCAAAAGCTGCCCATCAAATGGCCTTAGCCAATGTGGCCCAGGCAAAAGCAGGCATCGGTGCGGCACAGATCAACTTAGGCTATACCCTAATTAAAGCACCTGTAACAGGTTATGTGGGCAGACTTCCTAAAAAACAAGGTAGTTTAGTGAGTTCAGCAGATCCTATGCCGTTAACACAACTCTCCGATGCACATGATGTTCATGTTTATTTTTCATTGAGTGAAGATGATTTCATTAGCTTCAATGAAAAATACGCTGGCAAAACTGTTGCAGAGCGCATCAAAAATATTCCCGGTGTATCACTTTTATTGGCCGACAATACTGTTTACCCACATGAAGGTAAATTAGACATGATTGATGGCCAGTTTGATAAACAAACAGGAGCGATTACCTTAAGGGCAACTTTTCCAAATGAAGGAGGTCTATTGCGCTCTGGAAATACAGGTAAAATAAGGCTGACCATGACGCATGACAATGCTTTGTCTGTGCCACAGGAAGCAACCATGGAAATTCAGGACAAAATCTTCATTTTCTCGGTCAGTAAAGATAACAAAGTGAGCAAACAACCCATCACCATAATGGGCACCAGCGGTAGTAATTACCTTGTTAAAAGCGGCATCAAAGACGGTGACAGAATTGTGTTAAAAGGCATGGAAAGTTTGAAAGACGGCGAGTTGATTGAACCAGAAGTTACTAAAGATTTAGCTGCAGTTCAAATCTCAAAATTATAATCCGATGTTTAAGAAATTTATTGAGAGGCCAGTATTGGCCACTGTGATCTCCATTATCCTTGTTATCCTGGGCGTGTTAGGTCTTACAAAATTGCCCTTACAGCAATTTCCAGATATTGCACCACCTGCAGTCCAGGTAATGGCCCTTTATCCGGGTGCCAATGCTGAAACAGTACTGCGTGCGGTGGCCCCTTCCTTAGAGGAGTCTATCAATGGGGTAGAAAACATGAGCTACATGAGCTCTACAGCAAGTAATGATGGCTCGCTGGTCATTACAGTTTATTTTAAACTGGGTACTAACCCAGACCAGGCGGCCGTAAATGTTCAAAACCGTGTATCTCAGGCTACGAGTCAGCTCCCTGTAGAAGTTGTACAAGCAGGTATTACGACCGCAAAACAACAGAACAGTTTAATCATG
>NZ_JAZQPU010000345.1:0-5155 GCF_045628745.1 Pedobacter sp. | reverse complement strand
TCCTGATTGTTTTATACTTAAAAATAAGAAAAACAGACCTTTAAAGCAAGTAGAAGCAACTATATAGCGCCTAAAAAAGCACCTGTAGAAAAAACCATTATATAAAGAAAGAGCCTGATCATGATTTATGATACAGGCTCTTCTTTTTCAATATGAAATTATGTCAAGGAACTACAGATTCCCGCGGAGTTCTTGTTCGCGCTCCAGGGATTCGAACAGCGCTTTGAAGTTTCCGGCCCCAAAGGATTGTGCACCTTTACGCTGAATAATTTCGAAAAACAAGGTTGGCCGGTCTTCAACCGGCTTCGTGAAGATCTGAAGTAAATAGCCTTCCTCATCACGGTCCACAAGAATGCCCAATGCTTTCAGTTGCTCCACCTCCTCATCAATTTCACCAACCCGCGTTGGCATCATTTCATAGTATGCTTCTGGAGGAGCACTAAGGAATTCAACACCACGGGCCTTCAACGTCTGTACCGTATGCATTATATTCTTGGTTGCTACTGCAATATGTTGAACACCCTCACCTTCATAAAACTCTAAATACTCTTCAATTTGTGACTTCTTCTTGCCTTCTGCTGGTTCATTGATCGGAAATTTAGAAAAGCCATTTCCATTGCTCATCACCTTGCTCATCAATGCAGAATACTCGGTATTGATCTGCTTGTCATCAAAAGAAAGGATATTGACAAAACCCATTACTTCTTCATACCATTTCACGGTTTCATTCATCCTGTTCCAACCTACATTTCCCACACAGTGGTCAATATATTGTAAGCCAGCCACGGGAGGATTGTAGTCGCTGATCCATGGTCTGTAACCCGGTAAGAAAAGTCCAGTATAATTTTTGCGTTCTATAAAAAGATGCACGGTTTCACCATAAGTGTAAATTCCAGACATGCGTACCTCTCCAGATTCATCACTTTGGGTAACAGGCTGCAGGTAAGGTTTTGCACCACGTTTGGTCGTTTCTTCAAAAGCGGAATAGGCATCATCTACCCATAAAGCTAATACTTTAACCCCATCGCCGTGTTTTTTTACATGTTCAGCAATTTCACTGTCAGACTTTAAAGCCGTGGTTAAGATCAGGCGTATTTTCCCTTGTTGTAATACATAGGACGCCCTGTCGCGCGCACCTGTTTCCGGACCAGCATAAGCCAGTGACTGAAAACCGAATGCTGTTTTATAATAGTGTGCAGCCTGCTTAGCATTACCCACATAGAATTCTATATAATCTGTGCCATTGATGGGCAGAAAGTCCTGTGCTTTGGATATCTTTTCTGCAAATGTTTCTGTTGACATCGTTTTTTTATTTTAATGAGTTAGTATTTGTGTGTTTATTATTCAATATTAATCTGCCAGCTTTTGTGGTAGCCTTCATCTTCAATAAAAAGGGCATCTTCAGTAAGCATCAGCGGACGGAAAGGGTCTATCATCACGGCCAGTTCTTCAGTTTTTTCTTTGCCTATAGATTTCTCCACTGTGCCGGGGTGTGGTCCATGGGGAATACCACCGGGGTGTAAAGTAATTTGTCCCTTCACCACACTCTTGCGGCTCATGAAATCGCCATCAACATAATAAAGCACTTCATCGCTGTCTACATTGCTATGGTTATAAGGCGCTGGTATGGCTAAAGGATGGTAGTCATATTTTCGGGGTACAAAAGAGCAGATGACAAAGTTATGCCCTTCAAAAGTTTGATGTACCGGTGGTGGCTGGTGTAAACGGCCAGTAATAGGCTCAAAGTCATGGATAGAAAATGCCCATGGGTAATGAAAACCATCCCACCCTACAAAATCAAAGGGATGGGTGCCGTAGGTATAAGGGTAAATGATATCTTGTTTTTTAATCAGCACTTTAAAATCACCGTAGGCATCAATCGTTTCCAGGTCGGTAGGACGCTTAATGTCACGTTCGCAATAAGGAGAATGTTCCATCAACTGGCCATATTCATTGCGATAGCGTTTAGGGCTTCTAATAGGACTGAAACTTTCTACAATAAACAAACGGTTATTTTCGTCGGTAAATTCAAGCTGATAAATGGTGCCACGGGGAACCACTACATAATCGCCATATTTAAAAGGTATTTTACCATAGCCAGTTTTTAAGGTGCCGCTGCCTTCGTGGATAAAAATGACCTCATCTGCCTGGCTATTTTTATAAAAATAATCCGTCATTGATTTGCGTGGTGCAGCTAAAGAGATATGCAGGTCGCTGTTAACCAATACTGCTTTACGGCTTTGCAGGTAGTCATCTTCGGGTTTAATGTTGAAACCGATGAGGCTGGTATGGCGCAAATGCTTTTCGCGGGCAATTTTAGGGGCCACGGAATAAGGTTCTCCCAGGGATTTAACCATGGTTGGCGGGTGACAATGATAAACCAGTGAGTAGAGGCTTGAAAAGCCTTCTGTAGAAACCAATTCTTCGGCATAAAGTTCTCCATCTGGTTTACGGAATACGGTATGTCGTTTTGGGGGAATTGATCCTAATGTATGGTATATTGGCATAGCGCTAGGTATTAGGTTGTAACAATATTTTAGAATGGTAACGGTAAAAACGTGAAAACGTTTTTACAAAAATCTGTGCGTAGGGATACGACTAAATGGAGTATTGAGCAAATATGAGTTTAGAAAGCATAGCATACCTGAAAGCCGCCAGTATTTCACTGGAGAGTTGTTTCTGGTAGGTGATGGGTTTTCTGTTCATATCTTGCGATACGAAGTAACGAAATTATCTTCAGCCTATCAAGTTTATTATTTCACTAACAATCTCCTTTGTTTTTATCAAGGTTTGGTTTAAATTTTTCTAGCTTTGATCAATATCATAAATATAGCGTATGAATGGCAGGGTCAAAAATTGAGTCTGTAAATCACCTAAATCAAATGAAATTATGAAATTAGTATCTTACAAGACGGAAGACAGCGTACACCTGGGGGTTTTCGTAAACGGACATATTTATAATTTAAATTCTTGCGACAAGCTGTTGCCAGATGACATGAATGCTTTTTTGCAAGGCGGGGAGGAGTTGATGGAGCGTGCCAAGAAAATTGACGCCCAAATCAAGTCTGGCGAAATGGAGCCTAAAATGGAAGTGTTCTTTGAATTGCTGGCTCCAGTACCTTTTCCAGCTTCATGTCGCGATGGTTATGCTTTTCGCCAGCATGTTGCTGCAGCTCGCCGCAACCGCAAGGTTGACATGATTGCTGAGTTCGATCAATACCCAATATTTTATTTTACTAACCATAATGCTATTCAAGGTCCCGGTGAAATTGAATGCATGCCAGACCACTTTCAGAAACTAGATTTTGAATTGGAAATTGCTGCCGTTATTGGTAAAAAGGGGCGTAATTTTACGGCTGCTGAAGCAGATACTTACATTGCAGGTTTCACCATCATGAATGATATGAGTGCGCGAACTTTACAAATGGAAGAAATGCTGCTTAATTTAGGCCCGGCAAAAGGGAAAGACTTCTCTACCGTTATTGGCCCCTGGTTAGTGACCCCTGATGAGCTAGAAACTTACCTTGTGCCTGCAAAAGCTGGTCACACCGGAAATGCCTATAACCTTACCATGTCATGTACTGTAAATGGGGTTGAAGTCTCTAAAGGCAATGTAGCTGATATGGACTGGACCTTCGCCGAAATTATTGAGCGCTGTGCTTATGGTACTGATGTGTTACCCGGTGATGTTATTGGCTCTGGTACTGTTGGCACTGGCTGCTTTTTAGAACTCAATGGCACTGGATTGCTCAACGATCCTGCTTATCAAACACAATGGCTCCAGGAAGGTGATGAAGTAGAAATGGAAATTACAGGCTTAGGTCGTTTAATTAACATCATCACTAAAGCTGATACCGATTTTTCTATTCTCGCGCTAAAAAAATAATGATAACCATCAACACTGCTGATCTTAGTCCGGCGCAATTGCAAAACTACCTCCAGTATGCCATTGCGCCGCGACCGATTTGTTTTGCCAGTACCATCGATCAGGCTGGGAATATTAATTTAAGCCCTTTCAGCTTTTTTAACATGTTCAGCACCAATCCACCGCTGGTCATCTTTTCTCCAGCAAGGCGGGTGAGAGACAATACTACTAAACATTCCCTGGAAAATATCCTTGAAGTTAAAGAGTGTGTAATCAATATTGTGAACTATGCCATGGTGCAACAAACGAGTCTGGCAAGTACAGAATATGCTAAAGGTGTTAATGAATTTGAAAAAGCAGGTTTTACCATGCTTGATTCATTATTGGTGAAGCCTCCACGCGTTGCCGAAGCACCGGTTCAAATGGAATGTGTGGTGAGGGAGGTGATTAGCCTGGGGGAAAACCCCGGTGCTGGAAACCTTATTCTGGCAGAAATTAAGCTTATTCATATCAAGGAGGAAATTCTGGATGAAACGGGTAAAATAGACCAGGCAAAGATAGATCTGGTGGCACGTTTAGGTGGCGACTGGTACTGCAGGGTAACACCAGAAAATTTGTTTAAAGTGGCAAAGCCTTTAACTACTTTGGGGATTGGCATTGATGCCTTGCCTAAGGGGGTAAGAAATTCTTATGTGCTCACCGGGAACGACCTGGGGATGCTTGGCAATGTAGAGGAGTTGCCCAATGAGGCGCAGATTGACGAAATGCGCAGGGAGCCCGAGGTAAAGGAAATATTGGATGCCACCATTGGTGATGCCAATAACCGCCAGCGTGAGCTTCATGAGCTTGCCAAATTATTTTTACAGCATGGGAAAGTAGTGGAAGCCCTTAAAGTGGTGTTACTGGAAAGCTAGATAATGCTTACCGCTTTCATAAACCTGCTTTTGTAATAGGTATTCAACTCCGTAATGGTAACGCCCTGTGCTTTGCCTGAGCTGGAGTGGATAAATTTTATTTCATCGCCATCCACAGAATAAACAATACCTACATGTCCAATGGAACGTACCTTAGGGTTCGAACCAGTAAAGATCAATACGTCGCCTACTTTAGCTTCTTTGAGGCTTACTGGTTTGCCTGTGCCACTAAATTCGCTTGATGATCGCGGTACTTTTACACCAAAGTTATTGAAAACGTAATTGACAAAACCTGAACAATCAAAACCTTTCTGTGGATTGCTGGAAGCGTAATGATAGGGTATGCCTATTAATGTTTTAGCAAAACTGATCAATG
>NZ_JAZQPU010000344.1:0-8834 GCF_045628745.1 Pedobacter sp. | reverse complement strand
AGTTCTCGACAGCAAACTTAGAAACGAGATCATCAAGAAATATGAATAAAGCAAAAAAAGAAAACGGATGAACATCTTAAGATCTGTTCATCCGCTTTTTTTTTAATAGACTATTTTTATGTCTACATTTTCAGTGCCCTCTCTTTCAATGATAAGGCCTTCCTGTGTTTAAAGAATGAGATGATTTGTGGTTTTCTATGATGTAGAGACTTTTAAAGCCTATGGGATTACTTTTTAGAGATTCCTACAATCATTTCAACCATAGGTTTTGCTTTAAATTGTCTGTCGAACAGCAGCGGATAATCAGTACGGCCAAATACAGGCCAATTATTTCGCCATGAATCTTCATCAGTAACGCCCCACAGGGTAACTCTGCTGATCTTTTCCTGATGTTTTAAAAAGAGCCTGAAGAAATCAACATAGCGCTGTTGCAACTTCATTTCTACGCTTTTTGGCAAGCCATCGGCATAAGGATTCATCGCTTTTTTATAGTCATAATTCAGGTTTACCTCAGCACCCCTGTTTTGTCCGGGGTTAGGCAAAACGGTGATGTCAAGTTCGGTAATCATCACTTTTACGCCTGTAGCAGAAAAAGCCTGGATACTTTTCTCAAAGTCACCAAGGGTGGGGTAATCTAGTCCCAGGTGCCCCTGCATCCCTACACCGGTCACTTTAACACCCTGATTTTTTAGTTGAGTGACCATTTTGACAACCCCATTTCGCTTCCCTTCCACGGACATGGAGAAATCATTGTAATAAAGTTCAGCATCCGGATCCGCAGCATGGGCAAATTCAAAGGCCAGGCGGATGAAATCTTCCCCGATAATGGTGTAAAACTTACTTTTTCTGTAGGAGCCATCATCCAATATTGCTTCATTGACAACATCCCAGCCTTTGACACGTCCTTTATACCGACTGACCACAGTTGTGATGTGGCTTTTCATCCGTTGAATGAGCACTTCTCGGGAAACATCGTTACCTTTCTCATCCACAAAAAACCATCGGGGTGTTTGGGAGTGCCATATCAAGGTATGTCCGATGATATACATGTTGTTTTGCTCTCCAAATGCTACGAATTGATCAGCATCTCTAAACTGAAACTGACCTTCTTTGGGCTGAAGATTCATACTTTTCATGCAGTTTTCTGCTACGATGGAATTAAAATGTTTTTTTACAATAGCTAAACCAGCAGTATCTTTAGCCCAGATCTGCCTGAGGTTTAAGGCTACCCCTATATAAAACTTATTTTTAAAAGCATCTTTAAGTGAGGAGGGTTTATACTGATCATTTGTATAGGAGGCAAATAGAAGAGTTAACAAGCACGAACATATAATTAAAGCACCTTTTTTCATGATTTTTATGGAGTTAAATAAAATTAAGGAAAGATAAAACTAGCTAGCAGATCAATGTTGATCCGCTGAAATACGGAAATAATCAAAATCAGCATAACCACCTATCTGTTTGGTTGCATAATTAAACAGGCCATAGCGGTAACCCATAAAATGAGGGATGGTATAGGCCATTTTTAGGGGTTTACCGATGGCTTTCCAGGTCTTTCCATCAAGACTATAAAAAAAGCTGGCTAAATCCTTCTTTTCAAAGAAGTCGCAATCTATTTTGAAAAAGACTTTATTTTGGTTGAGTTCCAGTCGTTCTGATTCAACTGGTTTACCCGCACCTGCATCAACAAACACAATATATTTACGGTTACCTTCTACCTTGACACCTGTTAAACCGTAGTTTTTCTGCAGCACACTAATTCCTGCAAAATCACCGTCTTTCATTTCAGCAACATCAACTGCAGTAAGGCCTGAAGAAAAAGGGCCAATAGTGCGTTGGGTTAAAGTATTTCTAGCCGATAAAAAGTTGCTATCCGTTCTACCCGTTGTTAACCTTAAATAACCTGCTCTTTTTTTCAGCGACCAAAGGGCTGCGTCAGGCTGATGGTTCCATTGCCAAACCAAGGGCAAATCTGCCTCACCTTTTTTCCTGTTAAACTCATCAGAGGCAACAATGCCGGGGATCAGGCCCTTACTTACAGGCAAATCAAGCGTTTGAGGCACTTTACCATTGACACCTACTATTGGCCAGCCATCCTGCCATTTTACAGGCACCAAATAAGGAATACGACCTACAGCACCGAAATCACGGAAAAGATAAGCATACCATTCCCCGTTAGGCTTATCAATCAAGCCGCCCTGAGCCACTCCAATATCCTGCAAAGCAACCTTCCCTTCATAAGGACCAGTAATTTGATCAGCCCTGTGTACCACAACTGTTCGCATACCACCTCTTGGCCAGGTGATGTTAAAGAGGTAATATTTACCCTTAATTTTAAACAGCTGTGAGCCCTCAGCGGGCAAGCCAATGTTTTCACCAGAAGGAAGGCTTGCATTTTCTATAATGACGCGTTCGGGAACATCAACATTGATGCCTGATAAATCAGACTTTAGTTCTACCAATTTAATTTTTCCCGCACCATAAAGCATATAAACTTTGCCGTCATCATCAAAAAACAAAGAATGATCATGGTAACTTGGTTTAAAAGAAGTTACTTTCCATGGCCCTTTTTCTATGTTTTTTGTGCTATAGATATAAGTCTTTCCCGTGGTCTGTGCAAAGGTACTGACATAAAATGTACCTTGATGGTAACGGATGCTGCTTGCCCAAGTACCATGTCCATAAGCACTCTTCCCATTTGTTAAGTTGAGTTCGTCCATATTTGCCAGCGTATCGTAGGCATAACTCACGATACTCCAGTTAACGAGATCCTTAGATTTCATAATTGGTAAACCGGGGCTCATGTGCATCGTTGTGCTGCTCATATAATAAGCATCGCCCACACGTACCATAGACATATCGGGTACATCTGCAAAAACAACAGGGTTTTGTGCTTTTCTTTGCTGCGCAAAAAGCTGGCTACCTACAAAAGCTAAAGCAATAAGAACCACATATTTTTTCATACTTCTGAGTTATAATTTAAGGAGGTTAAAATTCATATAAAAGCAGGTGCAAAGCCACCATTTTTCATTGTTTTTTACTTCAAGCATTAGTTAATAAGTGTATATATTTTACCTGGTTGTGTAGAAATATCATACATAAAAGTCTGCTTTAAAACAGGTAATAAAATATTAGCCTTTGCAGAAATGATAGCATCAGGAGTTTCTTCTACTGAATAAAAGGGATTCTGGTTCTCTCCTTCAGCCTTTTTTAAAACCGCTGTATTTAATTTCATTTGATTAGGTAATCTTAAACGGAGGTTGCCACCAATTGTAGATTTGATGATGGCCTTAACCACTTTTCCATCTAACCACGCCAGGGTCAATACTTCAAAACCGCCACGCGCCCTCAATCCGCTAATGCTACCTTTCTGTTGCCATACATCAGGAAGTGCAGGAAGCAAATGCAATGTTCCATCCGAACTTTGCATGAGCATTTCCGTGATGCCAGATGTACAACCAAAATTGCCATCGATCTGAAACGGAGGATGTGCATCAAACAAATTATTATAGGTGCCACCTCCATCAGTGTTAACACCCAATGGAGTAAGCTGATTTTGAATGAGTTTATAGGCACGGTTGCCATCCTGCATTCTTGCCCACCAATTAATCTTCCATCCCATGCTCCAGCCCGTGGATACATCGCCTCTCTGCAAAAGGGTGTTTCTGGCAGCAGAGAACAATAAAGGCGTGCGATAAGGCGATATTTGGTTAGATGGGAAAAGACCATACAGATGAGAAATGTGACGATGCTTATCATCAGGGCTATCTACATCATCCAGCCACTCCTGCAATTGGCCATATTTTCCAATATGCATAGGAGGCAAAAGATTACGCATTTGTATTAAACTATCTACAAACTCTGGGTCTAGATGAAGCATTCTTGCTGCCTTAATGGTAGAAGTAAAAACGTCAAATACAATCTGGTTATCCATTGTTGTACCTGCATCCAGGGAGGAGTTTCCATGTGCTTGTGGCGCATTTTCAGGAGATGTACCCGGATTAACCACCAGCCATTTGTATTGTGGATGTTCCACCAGAAAATCTTTATAAAAAACAGCGGCTCCCTTTAATATCGGATAAGCATGTTTAAGAAAGTCTTTATTTCCACTGTATAAATAATGCTCCCATAAATGTTGACTGGTCCAACCTCCGCCACCATTCCAAATGCCCCATTGTGCGCCATCAACAGGTCCGGTAATACGCCAGATATCTGTATTATGATGAGCCACCCAGCCCCTAGCCCCATACATTGATTTAGCCGTATGTGTACCTGTTTCAGCCATTTCTTTCACCATTCTAAGAAATGGCTCATGTAACTCCGCCAAATTTGTAGGCTCCGCCGGCCAGTAGTTCATTTGTGCGTTGATATTTATGGTATACTTACTATCCCACGGCGGGTTTAGTTTGTCATTCCAAATTCCCTGCAGATTAGCTGGCTGCCCTCCAGGCTGTGATGAACTGATTAATAAATAACGTCCAAATTGGTAATACAACGCTACAAATTGTGGGTCAAATACATTTCTAAAATTAATCAATCTTTTATCTGTAGGCAATATCATTGATTCGGTTGTCCCTAAATCTATCCTGACACGATTAAAATATTTTTGGTAAGCAAGTATATGTGTATTTAAAATCGTTTTAAATGATTTAGAAGAAGCATGATCAAGATATTTGACCGCCATTTGATGCTCATCACCACTGATATCTTTGTAATTCTTAAAATTTGTAGCAATGGAAATATAAATAGTAACAGCATTAGCTCCTTTAACACTAATAGTGCTATCCGTTGAGGTAACATTACCCCCATCGTTTTTAATCCTACTTATAACTTCATACCTCACCAATCCTTTAACCCCTTCATGGTCACTTGTTAAACCTTTCAAGACAAAGTCATTTTCAGCTGTTGTTTGAATGGACTTTCTTTGATGTGGCGTTGTAAAAGACGCAGTAAAAGAAACTTGTGATGGCTTGTTTGCTATGATGTGAAACACCACAACCCGATCAGCAAATGATGCCAATGCGGTTCTTGTATAAGTAACATCCCCAACGGTATATGTAGTTGTTGCGATGGCTTTTTCGATATCTAACGCTCTGTGGTAATGTTTATACACTTCATGTCCAGAAAACTTCAAATGCAGGTTACCCGCGGGCTGGAACATCTGCCCTGAAGATTTCTTGCCAAACATCACTTTATTTGACAAGCTTTCCGCCTCTGTATGTTTACCTTCAAATAGCAACTGACGTATTTGAACCAGGGAAGCTAATGTTTCAGGAACATCATTTTGATTCGGACTTCCACTCCACAGTGTATGTTCGTTTAATTTTATGGTTTCCTGATCTACGTTACCATAAACCATAGCGCCAAGCATTCCATTGCCTATTGGCAAAGCATTTTCCCAGGTTGTACCCGATGGTTGTTGATACCAAAGCTTTAAATTTGAGCTCCCCTGTTGTTGGGCTTTTAAAGAAGCAATCGATAAAGTGGATAGTAAAAACACTAAACCAATATAAGAAAAATGCATTTTTACCCTCATTAAATTTATTTTAAAGCTATTGACCTGGGTTTGCGATGAGCACAACCTACTTAAACAATAAGGTAGCAAAATTGTAAAGGTTATTTCTCCATACAGGCCAGGTATGACCACCTGGATATTCCTGGTAAGAAAAATTAACAGCTAAATTCCTGAACTGGTCAACCATGAGCTGGCAATTATTGTAGGCAATATCCTCTTTGCCTCCCATCGCAATCCATAATTGTTTAAGGTTAGTATTAATTTTGTCTTTATTGGTTTTCATAAATGCATATTGCCTTTCTGCAATAGCATTTTGACGTGGAACTACCCATCCAGAGCTGAAAACACCTAAATAAGCAAACAGATCTGTATTTCTTAAGCCAGCATAAAGCGTATGCATACCGCCCATAGAAAGACCCGCTAAAGCCCGGTTCATTCCGCCACTCTTTGTACGGTAATTTTTCTCTACTAAGGGGATGAGTACTTCTTTTAACTCTGCTTCAAAAATTTTCAAGCCGCCTTCATCAAAAGCCATGGCACCGACGTTAGCATCTGGCATGACAATGAGCATGGGTGTTGCTTGCCGAGCAGCAATAAGGTTATCCAATATCAAGTCTGCTTTTCCTTGACTGGCCCAACCAGTTTCATCTTCACCACCGCCATGGAGAATATATAATACCGGATATTTTTCATTAATTTGGGCATTATAGCCTGGTGGCGTATAAATATAGACCTGACGCCAGGCATTCATGACTTTTGAATAATATTTTTGAATGCGGATATCGCCATGAGGAACATCTTTTAAAGCATAATACCCTCCTCCAGAAAAAGGAATTTCGATACCGCTTGCCATTCTACCCATTCCATAATAGGTTTTGCTTGATGGATCAGCTACAGGGATATCATCTATGATTAAGGAATAATAATGAAATCCTTCGCTTATTGAATCTGTGGTAACAGTCCAATTGCCAGCATCATCTTTGATCATATCATATTTTTTTCCTAAATCAACCTGAACTTTTTTTGCCCCTGGCGCATTCATGTTGAATACCACACGGTGGTCTGACAATATTTGTGGATACTTGTTTGAACCAATATTGGTTGAAGCAGGTGCTCCACTTACTGGGTATTTAGAAAATGCAGCAGTATCTACAGGTTTAAACAACAATTGAGAGAACATGTATAATCCGTTTTTCCATACCTTAAAATCATGTACCCCCGGTTCAATAAAATAAATATGCGGCACGTTATTTTTAATAAGGTAATGATGCGTACGCTCGCTATTGGCAATTAAATTGTCGCTGGCCCCACAAGAGATAAACAATACCTTCAGCATAGCTTTTGCCTTTTCAGGGTCTGGAACCAGTTCTTCAGGCTTTTTGGTATTTGGGGCAGATGAAAAACCTCCTACCCATGCAAATTTTTGCAGGTTACCTAAACCAAAGTTTAAAGATTGGCCTCCACCCATA
Organism: Pedobacter sp.; assembly: GCF_045628745.1. Classification (GTDB taxonomy): domain Bacteria; phylum Bacteroidota; class Bacteroidia; order Sphingobacteriales; family Sphingobacteriaceae; genus Pedobacter. The sequence goes on along the minus strand of NZ_JAZQPU010000344.1, from coordinate 1,850 downwards.
GATAACCCGGCAATTGCACGATGCTCTCTATCTTTATACACGCTAAACTTCTTTTCAATAAAAGGTATCAAGTCATTTAATAAATCTTTTTCAAAGGCTGCAAATGCATCCACCTTATCTTTTGACATGATATTCCCAATAGCGCGATCGTCTTTCATGGCCCGACCATTAGGCATCACCACGATCATGGGCTCTAATTTTCCTGCTGCATAAAGGTTATCCAGGATGACCTGAGGCTTGCCGCCATTCAACCATTCCTTTTCATCGCCACCAATACCATGCAGCAAATACAGCACTGGGTATTTTTTATTTTTTGAATAGCCGGGTGGTGTATAGGTAATGGCCTTTCTATTATTACCAACAGTTTTAGAATAATAAGTGATGGTGTCGATTTGACCATGTGGAATATCAACCTTCTCCACATCAAAACCTACAGCAGCGGGTTCTACTATGCCTTGTGAAAAAACTGGCTTGTTAAATAAAAAGAAAGCGCCAACTAGAAACAGTTGCCTAATGCGTTTTAGTCTGTTCAATTTAATCATATTTGGTTTATTAGCGGTTTATTTTTTAACCTTAGCCACACCTTTAGTCGTTTCTACTATTTTCTGAATCGTTCCATCAGCATTATAATGCATTTCATCTATACAGATGGACCGGCGATAACTGCCGCCTGTAGGTAATGTGCCATTGTGGTAAAAGAAATAAGATTTGCCTTTAAAATCTAAAATACCGGGGTGCGTGGTGAAGCTGTTAGGTACATTGCCTTGAATAATGCCTTTATAAACCCAGGGGCCTTCAGGACTTGTAGACATACAATACTCAATCATTTCAGGTTTTGTACCCGCACCGGCATAGATGAGGTAGTAATGACCATTTCTTTTATATACCCATGGACCCTCAATATAATTTTGAGGCTTAAAAACAGTAATAGGCCCATCAAGTTCGGTCATATTGTTTTTAAGTTTCACCCATTTACAACTACCATTTCCCCAATATAAATAAGCCTGACCATTGTCATCTACAAATACAGTAGGATCTATATCATCCCAGCTGTGCTTCATATCAAGCGTCATGTCATTTGTCACTAATGCTTTACCAATAGCATCCTTAAATGGACCTGTTGGGCTATCAGACACGGCAACACCAATGGCAAAACCGCCATTGCTATCTGCATTCTTTTTGTGCTGTGTAGAAACAAACCAATAAAACTTACCATCTCTGTAAATGCATTGTGAGGCGTAAGCATCCCCTGCCGACCAGGAGAAAATTTCTGGCGATAAGGCACCGCGGTCTTTCCAGTTAACCATATCCGTAGAGGAAAAGATATGCCATGCAGGCATTTTATAGTTCGTATCACTAACAGTCGCCGTATCTTGTCCGGTATACAAAAAAACAGTGTCTTTGTATATAATGGGAGCAGGATCAGCAGTAAACAGATGTTTAATGATAGGGTTTTGAGCCATGGACTTGTGCTGAATTAACAAGCCTAGCGAGATCAAAATAACAAAAGTTTTTAATTTCATATCATATTTAATTATTAATTAAGTCTACATTATTCATTAAATTTCCACCAATCAAATTGAGCAAACCATTGTTATGATTGCTATTTTCTGACAGGTGTTCCTAATAAGGTTAACATTTGATTAGCGTAGCGCTTTCCCAGCTCTCTGTAGCCTGCAGCATCAAAATGCAAATGATCTTTAGCTACGGTACATCCCTTTGAAGAGATGACATATGAATTTGGAATAGCTTGAGGAAGTTGTGCAATGATGTTATTCATGCTTGCGCAAACGCCACCCTGCTCAGCATGCACTACCTCTCCTGCCAGCAGCGGTATGGAGTTTTCTTTA
>NZ_JAZQPU010000343.1:0-2307 GCF_045628745.1 Pedobacter sp. | reverse complement strand
GGAAATGTAAAACGAAGCATGCCGCTATGGGGAGCAGCTGTTGCTTCAGCCTTAATTTTATGATCAGTAAGAAATACAGCATAAGCACCTGCAGATGCCTTTTCTGATTTTTTATCATATCTGGATCGATATCCGTTGTCTGGTTGTTCCAAACTCCCGGAGTTAGTATGTAAAGGGCCAGAAGTGGGCATCACTAAAAAGTTTCCCAGATCTCCAAACCACCCCACACCACTCATCTGCGTAAAGGCAAATCCTTCTATACTTGTATGCTCAAAGCTATATCCTGATCCGTTATCTCCGCCGGTAATCGTATTTGGACTAACCTGAACCATGCCATAAGGCGTAGTTGCTCCAGGAAAGGTTTTTCCTAAACCGTGATATACACCTGCTTCTCCAACACTGGTACTTGCCCCTATAAAAGGGTTAACATACTGTTCATTTTTTACATGCTTGTTGGTTTGGCATGCATAAAATGAAACCATCAAAACTAATCCTGTTACTAATTTCTTCCTCATTTTGTTGCTACAATTTCTATAAGATGTGAATTTGGTTTGTTGAGCTGATATATCTTATCAGTCAGTTGTTTGATATTACTTTCCCATAAACTCCTTATTTCAGGAAAACGAGATGTTTGGTAGGAGGCTATTTTACTTCTAACCGCCCAATCGGTTTTGGCCTTTTCTGATACTTTTTGAAATGCCAATTCAGAATCATTAAAAAGCAGGTTTTCACCCTTCAAATAATTAAAATGTAACCAATAATATTCTCTCAATTTCTTTTCTAATTCAGCTCTTAAATCATTGAGGTGCATAAGGGATTGTGCCTGCTCATATTGGGGTGTATTGTTTAATAATGCCAAATTGACACCTTTGCTGAAGGATTCGGCGCTAAAAGTATTTATCTTCCTCCCATCGATCATTAAATGATAGGTCCCTTCTGATAAATTTTTCACCTTAAATATTTCCTGGTTGAATTCTTGAATAAAAGGATATACGCCTAATACATCGGATTGCTTTTGAGGATTCTCCCAAACGTCAGATATGGAGTCAATAGGAAAGGGTAATGAATTTGCATAATAATCAAAAGATACAATTGATTTGGATTTTTTAATAAGACTGACTTTTGCGTTTTCTGCTTTCACTAAGCCTTTTTTGACATCGATTTCTACCTCAGCAACTGGAAGACCTGCTAAACCCTGGTTCTTAAGGAACAAGGCTGCCATAATCAAATGGCCACCTTTTCCAGGGTGAATCCGATCAGGCCCCGTAAGTGTAAATTCAGGTTTTATTTGTTGTTCTTTTAAATTAATTTCAGTCATTGGATGAAACAAATCTACATAGGCCCAGCTATTGCTTTTGGCTGCCAGCTGCTGAAATTGCACAATCTGCTCCATTGCCTTACTTTTACCATTGAAAACACCATTTTTATTAGTCATGGTTTCATCGTACGGTGAAGATGACATGATCACCTTTTTTACTTGTGGCAGTGCTTTTAACTTCGCTTCTAAAAGATTAAAATATTGGCGAGAATCCTGAATACGTTGTTTAGAAGTTTCTGCCGCATTTGTTTCATTAAACTCAAAGTAACCGGAATCATTCATCCCAAAAGTTAAAACAACTACACTAGGTTTTTTAGGCAAAACATCATCTTCAAAACGATCGTTCATTTGTTTAACTACATCGCCACCAATTCCAGCATTAATAATTGATATTTTTAATTCAGGAAAATGAGTCATATAATAAAGCCAAATATTTGACTCATAGAACCCTGCCTCAGTAATACTGTTGCCCATGAACACCACTTTATCTCCATTTATAAAAGGCTGGAGTGATTGTGATTTAACTTGTGTACTACAGAGAAAGGTCAGAACTAACCCAACTCTAATTTTCCTTGTAATCATATATGATAATATTAATTAAAACATAAGAGCACGATGACTCAACAACCTACTTTTCTTTAGTCGAAACCCTTAGTGTTGTGATGCCAAAGGGTTTCATATTTAACTTAACTTCCTTTATGGAACCTTGACCCGATCTCATAGCGGCTTCAGCGACTTCGGTTTCATCAAGATTTACAAAAGTTGCTTTAATAGCATCAAAATTAAATTTTATTTTACCTTCTGTATTTGTTTTTGCGGCATTAAACACCCTTACATATAAATCCTTACCCTTGTAAACACAAGAAGTAAGCTCAAGCATTTTAGACGAAGTCTCTATAAAAGTTCCGCTCCATTGAGAAGGTTTCATCGCCATAACATTAACCTGTAGAGGTTCGTTTATCTTCTGATTTTGGTAACTTACCCCTGCT
>NZ_JAZQPU010000342.1:0-2561 GCF_045628745.1 Pedobacter sp. | reverse complement strand
CTTATCAGAATTACTTCTGGACTTCCTAATGACTAAGGAGATGTTTTCTTCGCTAACTTTTTGATTAGAAAATGCCTCTATCCATATCTTGCAAACCAATTCAGATAGGTTGGAAACATAGTTCTGCTCAGTCAGTGTTCTGATCAAATCATCAGAAAGATCAGCGTTGTGATTGGCATCTACTAAAAATACTTCCTTTCCGGTCGAATCCTGAGCAGTGATGACTGAGATTACCGTATTTATTGGGCTTTTAGATAAGGAGATTGTATCTGATAGCTCAATGTTGCGTTTCTTGTAAAATTCAATAAATGAACTTTCTGAAAGCTTTCCAGATTTATAGCTTTGGTAGTAAAACTGGGGCATATTGTAAACAAAAAAATAGGATTTTACATTTTGCAACTTCGGAATATTGATCAATTTCGGATAAAGGGATTGATCCTTTGCGTCTTGAAGATCTGAAGAACCAATTGCCACGCTCATTTGCCCCTGCGGACCAAACCCCTCCGTTTTCTCCAATGAAATGATCATGGACGAATCGGGCAGGTAAGCTATAGATGACTGGGCATATGCATAACGAATTGAAAGGGATATTAATAATAAAGAGAAGAAAATTGTCTTTTTCATATTTGAGGCGTAATTTGATTAGATGATTGTAATATAGGTAATTACAGCTCAAATTAGCCAATCGTTTTTATAAGAAATGTCTTTTAATTCTATGCCAGGGAGCGTTTTCCAATTACGCTTGATTAATATTTAGCTTATCCAATTAGCTAAATTTATATGGTTTCCATTTCTCGTTTTCTTTGGTGTAAACATGATATAACTATGAGGCGAGAACTCTCTGTAATTGTATACATAGTCCTGTCGGTCATAAATACATCTTTTTTCCTTTCTTAAAGATTACATGAGAATAAACTGAAAATGTAAATTCTATATTCATGGAATCAAACTTAGTGGTAGATAACTAGCTACCTTTGATTATGTCACTACAAGCCAGGCCTAATATGATAAAAAGCAGTGATAGTATGATTTTTTAAGAGGCGAACTCCCAGACTTTTACCTGGCGGTCATCACCTGTAGAAATCAGGTACTTCCCATTTTCAGTCCAGATCATCTTATTGATCGAATGGAAATGGCCATCTACACCTTTATCATTACTCAGGATCTTGATGAGTTTAAAATCAGTGCTGCTCCAAAGTTTAATGCTTTTATCCTGACTGCAGGTGGCAAAATAGGGTAAAATAGGATGGAAGGCTATGCTGTATATGCTGAAAAGATGGGCAGGGATATTCTGTTGCAGCTCATAATTCGGCAGGCTCCATATTTTAAGCTGTGCATCCCGGCTGCCAGATACCATAAAACGGCCTGTAGGGTCATACTGAATGGAGGTAATGGGCATCGTATGCTCATTCAGCACTTTTAACAGCGAAAAGTCCTGAGCACTATAAATCCTGATCAGCCCGTCTTTAGCACCAATGGCTATTTCTTTTTCTTCTTTGTCCAGGGCAATCACGCGAACAGTATTGTCCAACACCTGAAAATTGTATAATAAAGAATAGTCTGTTAATGACCATACAGCCACGAAACCATCTTCGCCGGTACTTAACAGTTCATTTTTAGAGGTGATGGTTTTGAGGTCGAAAACAGCTTTCTGGTGAAAGCGCAGGGTGCTGATGACTTTCTGCTGCTCCAGGTCGAAAACCATGATAGAGCCACTTCTTTGACCTACAAAAAGCAGGTTTTGAAACCGGTGTAAAACATAAACAGAGCTTTGCACCGGTAAAATAACTTTTAGAAAAGCCATGTCTTGCAGTGACCATTCCACCACACCTTTGTCGTTGCCGGCACTGTAAAAACGATCTGCAGTTTTCGCAGTTGCTAAAGCATAAATGGGGTTTTGATGACCCCCAAGGGTGTTGGAAAGTTGAAGCATGGTCGTCTTTTACTATTTATGTCTGCTTTCAAGGTTTAAAGCAATGTCATTTAAGGTTTTGCCTTTTTCTTTCAATAAAACCAAGAGGTGAAAAATAAGGTCTGAACTTTCATTCACAAAATCTACATCCGTTTCATTTAAAGCAGCGATGACAGTTTCAACACCTTCTTCACCCACTTTCTGTGCAATTTTATTCAATCCTTTTTTGCGGAGTTTATTCACATAAGACTCTTCTGTTGGATTGGCATAACGGTCGGCAATGATGTTTTCCAGTTCAAAAATAAAGTTCTGGTTATGATTGGTCTGGAAGCAGCTGCGGCTACCGGTATGACAGGTTGGACCTACAGGACTAACTTTAATCAATAAAGTATCATTATCACAGTCAATGTGCGTTTCTTTCACATGAAGGAAATTGCCACTGCTTTCGCCTTTAGTCCATAAACGGTTTTTTGTGCGGGAGAAAAAGGTAACGATACCTTCATTTTGTGTTTTAGTCCATGCTTCCTGGTTCATGTAACCCAGCATTAATACTTCTAAAGTTTGTACGTCTTGGATAACAACAGGTACTAAACCATTACTTTTTTCGAAATCTATATTCATAACCTTACCGGTATGTTGTGTTTTTTTA
>NZ_JAZQPU010000341.1:0-5782 GCF_045628745.1 Pedobacter sp. | reverse complement strand
TTAACCATTGGGTTATTGACCGCTTCGGTACTGTTGTTTTTCCGCTTCCAGACAAGAACGAAATTACTTATTTCAGCAGCAAACACTTAAGCTGTTGTGGCTTCCTGCCAGCCTTGATTTAGCGCATTAAGGAAGGTTTCTGCAGGTTGGGCGCCAGAAATGGTGTATTTTTCTTTAATGATGAAAAAAGGAACGCCAGTAATGCCGATGGTTTGAGCCACCTGTTCATCATACCTCACTTCATCGGTAAAGGCATCGCTTTCCAGCATTTCTTTCACCACTTGTGCATCCAAACCTATTGCTGTACCTAATTGTACTAAAGTATCTTTATCGGCAATGTTTTGCGCATTGACGAAGTGTGCCTTAAATAAAGCTTCTTCAGCCTGCTCAGCAAGGCCTAAAGATTTGGCTAATTGTATCAGGCGATGGCCGTCAAATGAATTAGCGATTACCATATCATCGAAGTTAAAGCTCAATCCATTTTCTGCGGCCGACTGGCTAACATACTGATGCATTTCTTTAGACCATTCCAAACTTTGGCCTTTCGCTGCTGCAAGGTAGGCATAAGCATTTTGACCTGGCTGTGTTTTAGCCTGTGGATCCAGCTCAAAGCTGTGCCATTCCACTTCTACCTGGTCTTTATGTTCAAACAGTGCCAATGCGGCCTCAAACTTTCTTTTTCCTATATAACAAAACGGGCATCTTATGTCCGACCAAATGTCTATTTTCATATCTCTTGTTTTTTAAAATATTGAGGCTATAAAACCTCTATGCCCCTTATTTATGTTCTACTTTATATATAGTAGTTTGTTTATATACTTCTCCCGGATGCAATAAAGTTGATGGAAATTCTGGTATGTTGACTGCATTTGGGTGATGTTGGGTCTCCACACAGAATGCATCTGAGCTACCATAATTTCTGCCTTTTTTACCATTTTTTACTGATAGAAACTTGGCTGTATAAAAATGCGCAACAGGTTCAGTGGTATAAATAGATAACTTCAAACCACCATTCTCTTCCGTTGTTTCAGAAGCCAGGGTTAACTCCCCATATTGTTTGTCTAACACAAAAGTTTGATCGTAACCTGTTTTCCTATCCCAATCCTTATTGATCGCTTTAGGGCCTAAAAAGTCATACATGGTGCCTTCAACGGGTATTTTAACACCAGTCACTACATAATTATCATCTTGCTGAAGGTAATAGCTTGCAGGCATTCTATGCACATGATTTCTTATGTTTCCACCTTCAGGTGCCAGGTTGAAATAGCTATGGTGTGTTAAATTTACCGCGGTAACCTCATCAGTTTCTGCTCTAAAATCCAGGATCAATTCATTTTCCTCTGTTAATTTAAAGGTCAACTGTACGGTTAATGTTCCGGGGAAACCTTCTTCCCCTGCAGGGCTCACATATTGTAAAGTTAAACTCGGATCTACGGTAGGCAATATGTCCCACACTTTCCTATCAAAACCAATATCACCACCATGCAGCGTATCCGGACCTTTTGCCTGGGAGAGTTGATAAGTGTGATCGCCTATATTAAATTTACCACCTTTAATTCTGTTAGCGTAACGGCCAATGACAGCACCGAGGTAAGGGTAGTTTTCTAAATAATCTTCATTGATGTAGCCAGAAAAATCGTCAAAGCCAAGCACAATATCTTGCTTGTCGCCGTGGGCATTCACCACCACAAAGTCACTGATAATAGCCCCATAGTTATATATTTTTACATAAGTACCTTGATTATTAGTGAGTTCTATAGCGAATATTTGTTTTCCATTAATAACATGATTTGTCTTGATCAGTTTTGCTTTCATATTGGTATCTTGTGAAGAATTTTAATCTAAACAATACTATCAATAGTTTACTTAAAACAAGAACTTAATTTAAAATTTTTACAATGAAAACGGATTTAGAGCGCAAATTCCAGGAGTTTTATCAGCATGAGGCTATAGCCAGCTACTACACTCCCGGAAGAGTTAATTTAATTGGAGAACATATTGACTATAACGGTGGTTTAGTGATGCCTTGTGCAGTAACTTTAGGAACATGGTTATCTATTGCGCCTAATAACGATCAAGTGATCAGGTTTAGAAGCCTTAATTTCCCTGAAGAAAGCACCATTCCCCTTCAAACTGCCTATACCAAAACCGGTCCTGAATGGTACAACTATCCTTTAGGCATTTTTAATGAAATTTTAAAAGAAAAAGAATTAACGCAAGGCTTAGACTTACTCTTCGTTGGTAATATTCCTATTGGTTCAGGTTTATCTTCCTCAGCTTCTATTGAAGTTGTGATGGCTTATGCTTTGAATGATTATTTTGACCTTGGCTTTAGCAAATTAGAATTGGTGCTGATGTCTAAAAGAGTGGAGAATGACTTTATAGGCGTAAACAGCGGCATAATGGACCAGTTTGCGGTTGCTTTTGGTGAAAAAGAAAAAGCAATTGTTTTAGACTGCGACTCGTTGAAATACAGAATTGTAGATTGTGATACCAAGGATTATGTATTGGCTATTATCAATACCAATAAACATAGAAAACTTTCAGAATCTAAATACAATGAAAGAGTTCAGGAGTGCCAAACGGCCTTAGCCTTATTGAACCAGGAAATTAAACTCAATAACCTGTGCGAGCTGACTGCAGAGAAATTTGCCCTTCACGAGCATTTAATTACAGACCCGGTTATTTTAAAAAGAGCAACACATGTAATTACGGAAAACGATCGGGTGAGCGCTGCTGCAAAAGCACTCAATGATGGTAATTTAATGGATTTCGGTCGTTTAATGTATGCTTCTCATCATTCTTTAAAAGAATTGTATGAAGTTACAGGTTTAGAATTAGATACAGTTGTTGACTTCTGTGAGGACTATCAGCATGTAATTGGCGCAAGGATGACCGGCGCAGGTTTCGGCGGCTGTGCTATTGCCTTATTAGAAAGAGGATTTGAAGAAGACTTTAAGGAAAAATTAAACACTTTCTATACTGAAAAAGTTGGCTATGCCCCTACCGTTTACATCACGCATATTGGTAATGGTGCATCAAAAATTTAATTTTACTTTTGTAAAATGCAAAAGTTAAAATTAGATGACCTTAACCGGGTAAGTGTTGAAGCCTTTAAAGAACAAGATAAATTACCGGTCGTTGTGGTATTGGATAATGTGCGCAGCATGCATAATGTAGGTTCTGTTTTTAGAACGGGTGATGGATTTGCTATTGAACGTATCGTTTTATGTGGCATTACTGCTAATCCACCACACCGCGAGATTGAAAAAACAGCGCTAGGTGCTACCCTTTCCGTTGATTGGGAACACTATGAGGAAACCACCAGTGCCATTACTGCCCTGCGTGAGCAAGGCTATACCATCATTGCAATTGAGCAGGCACACAAAAGCACCATGCTTAATACTTTTAAGCCAGACAGCAACAAAAAATATGCACTGATCTTCGGTAATGAGGTAGATGGTGTTAGTGAAAAAGTAATGGCCATGATTGATGAATGTATAGAGATCCCTCAATTTGGCACTAAACATTCATTTAATATTGTGATCTCTGCAGGCATTGTACTCTGGGATTTCTTTGCTAAACTGCGACTTTCTTAAATTTAATAAATACAAAAAAGAGCTTATAAAGCAACGTTGTAATCAATTATAAGATAAATTTTTAAAGGCCGGAAATTCATATATTTTCCGGCCTCTTTTTTTGAATGTATCTTTAGGTTACCTTAATCATCACTAATCCCTCGCTAACCTATTACTAACCCATCACTAACCTATAAGCCAGACTTGCTACCGGTTTGCTACCGGACAGTTCCGGGGCAGGTAGCGAAAATCCGCTAGCAGCTCCCTACCTGGTCCCTACCAAGCGCGGATCAGGAGTTAGCCATCAGTTACTGAATGGTAACCGAAAATCAAGACAATAACCATTTACAATTCATTCATTTAATACTTAAAGCTTGCTCCCATATATGTAGCGTTTGAACAGGAACTTCGTAGAATTCGATTATGAATTCTGTTGAATTTGAATAGGAACTTCGTTGATTTCAAATAGGAACTTTGTTGAATTCCAATAGGTACTTTGTAGAGTTTAAATATAAACTTTATAGAGTTTGAATAGGAACTTTTTAAAATTCGAATAAGTAAAGGTTTAAATAAAAAGGCAATAAAAAACCTGCACTCATGATACATGAGGCAGGCTTTTAACTATTAACCTATTGTTCTTTATGCGAATGGAATTCCATCCTTACTAGATAATTTGCTATAACCCATTAAGTATTCATCAACTTTACGAGCTGCCTCACGGCCTTCAGAAATTGCCCATACCACCAATGACTGACCTCTTCTCATATCACCTGCGGCAAATATTTTGGCAATATTGGTTTGGTATTTACCTTCTTCAGCTTTAACATTGCCACGGTTATCCAATTCAATGCCTAATTTTTCGATTAAGCCTTCTTTTTGAGGATGTAAAAAACCCATGGCCAGTAAAATAAGCTGACAAGGTAATTCGCGGCTAGTGCCTTCCACTTCTTTGAAATTTACAGGGCGACCATTAGCATCAATTTCCCATTCTACATCAACAATTTTCAGGCCTTTTAAATTGCCTTGTTCATCTTTGATGTATTCTTTTGAATTGATGGCCCATGCACGCTGACAACCTTCCTCATGTGATGAGGTTACTTTCAAAATCATCGGGAAAGTTGGCCAAGGCATATTTGGTGTACGTGTTGCTGCTGGCATTGGCATAATCTCAAACTGGGTAACCGATCTAGCCCCTTGTCTGTTTGATGTTCCAATACAATCTGAACCTGTATCACCACCACCAATCACGATCACATCTTTGCCAGTAGCTAAGATTGCTTCCTGCTCCACTTCAAAATTCCTTACTCTTTTGTTTTGCTGCTTTAAGAAGTCCATAGCAAAATGAACCCCATTAGCCTCACGACCAGGAATATTTAAATCTCTCGGGATGGTAGAACCGCCCGCAAGAATGATGGATTGATATTCTCTTAAAAGTGTGTTCAGCTCTACATTGACACCAACATTGGCGTTGCATTTAAAGATGATACCTTCTTTTTCCAATAGGTTGACCCTTCTGGTTACGATATCTTTTTGGAGTTTAAAGTCAGGAATACCATAGTTCAATAATCCACCTGGCGTGTCATCACGTTCGTAAACAGTAACTTCATGACCAGCTTTATTTAACTGTGCTGCAGCAGCTAAGCCTGCAGGACCTGAACCAACAACGGCTACTTTCTTTCCGGTTCTGATCAATGGTGGTTCAGCCTTGATGTAACCTTTGGCGAAAGCCATTTCTATAATGTGTTTCTCTATCTCTTCAATCGATACAGGCGATTTGTTAATGCCCAATACACATGCAGATTCGCATGGTGCAGGACAAATTCTGCCTGTAAATTCAGGAAAGTTATTTGTGCTCAATAAAATAGAAGTCGCTTGCTCCCAGTCGGCACTGTATACGGCATCGTTAAATTCAGGGATCACATTACCTAGGGGGCATCCCGATTGGCAAAATGGCACCCCACAGTCCATACAACGTGCAGCTTCTCTATTGATCTGATCAGCATGATACAAATGAACAAACTCATTATAGTGCTGCAGACGTGTTTTTGCATCTTCTTTTACAGGAGCAGTTCTTTCATATTCTAAAAATCCGGTTACTTTTCCCATGATTAAGATATTTTTAATTTAGAATTTCTTTTCAATAATACAGCTTTGTATTCTTTAGGGAATACTTTAACAAAATGAGCAGATTGAGTAGCCCAATC
>NZ_JAZQPU010000340.1:0-3280 GCF_045628745.1 Pedobacter sp. | reverse complement strand
AATTCTAAACCACGGAAATACGTTACTTTCTGGTAAGCTTCTTTAGCTTCAGTTGTTTTATTTGGGATAGGCTCTAAAATATCAATAGCGGCCTGGTAGTTTTTACTGCTCAAGAGAATTTCGCCCAATAAGGTTTTAGCTTCATTCAGCTTGGCCGATTTGGGGAATTCTTTTAAGAAACTCTGCGTAGACTCTAATGCCTGCTGGTTAAATTCAAGTTCATAACTTAACTTGGCATAATTGATCCAGGCATCTTCCTGAACTTTTTTGTCGAAGTCTAACCTTGAAGCCCTGAAAAAAGCACTTCTCGCTTTGTCTTTGTTGTTCAGTTGAATTAAAGTACGCCCTAAAGTGTACATCCCGCTTTGCAGGTACACATCGTCAGTATTTAACTTTTCTAACACGGTTACCGCCTGACTGTATTTTTTCAGTTCAAACAAGGTATAACCATATTGGTAAAGGTACAGGTTATTGGTTTGTGATGCATTTGCTTTGCTGTAGTACTGTTGAAAGTACTTCTCTGCATTTTTGAAATCATCTTTAGCAAAATAAGAAGCAGCAATTAAGCTGATCATATCTGCCTGGTATTGTTCGTTAATGGTAGGCAAAAGCGGTGTTGCATAGCTGATCACCTCATCATAACGCTCATCCAGGTAATACATGGAAGTGATGTAATAAGGGTAGCTGGCTTCATAGGTTGGCGAACCTTTTAACTTCTCAAAATTACTTAAGGCAGTTTTATATTCCTTGTTCAGGTAATTGATATAGGCGAAGTAATAGGTAGCATCTTCCTGGTAAGGTGAAGCCACTTTTTTTACCTCTTCAAATAAAGGTTCTGCTTTTTCAATATCATTCATTCTGAAATAAGCATAGCCTTGTTTGAACTGGTATTCTACACGTTGTTTTTGAGAAAGGGTAGAAGGGTCAGTTTTTTCAAACCAGCTCAACGCTTTTTCATAGTTCTTTTGTGCAAAATAGGCTTTACCTACATGGAAATACGCCAGTTTGGTATTCGGATTTAAAGGGTAGTCGTTGATGAACTTTTGAAATAAGCTCTCTGCGTCTGCATTACCTAATTCAAGCGCACATACAGCGGCATAAAATTTAGCATTTTCTTTTAACAAGGATAGCTGAGCATTGCTTTCCGGCTGTGCATCTGGCTTTATTCTTAAATGTTCCACCAGCCTGAACTGCTGTGCTGCGGCAACATATTTTTCATTGTCTAAAAGTTCTAATCCACTTTGATAGTTTTTGTTCAGGTTAACTAAAGGACTAAGCTGTGCATATCCAGCCGTTAGGTTCCCTGCTAATAAAAGGGGTATAAAAAGGTATTTTTTCTGCATCTGGTTTATTCAAATATGATGGCTACTAATATAGCTATACTAAAGCGGCTTATTAACAATAGTAATTAACATATGTTAATAACACCTGTGTAAACGTAAAGTTAGCAAAATTGGTATAAAATAGGACTGGATGATGCTAATGCCCTTGAGCAGCAAGTAGATAAAGTACGGCCATCCTTACGGCCACACCATTTTCCACCTGTTCAAGAATAATAGATTGTTTACTGTCTGCCACATCACTGGTAATCTCCACCCCACGGTTAATTGGGCCGGGGTGCATGACAATAATTTCTTTATCAAGGCTGTCGAGGATAGGTTTTGTTAAACCATACATCATGGCATATTCCCTTAAGGAAGGGAAGAATTTGATGTCCTGTCTTTCCAGTTGGATGCGCAGCATATTGGCTACGTCGCACCAGTTCAGGGCTTTGCGAAGGTCATGTTCTACTTTAACACCCAAGCTGCCAATGTGTTTAGGAATGAGGGTTGTAGGACCGCAAACCATCACTTCGGCACCGAGTTTTTGTAAACACAGGATATTGGAAATAGCCACCCTGGAGTGAAGGATATCACCCACAATAACTACTTTTTTTCCAGCTACATCGCCCAGTTTCTCACGGATAGAAAAGGCATCTAATAATGCCTGGGTTGGGTGTTCATGAGCGCCATCGCCGGCATTTACAATCTGTGCTTTGATGTGTTTACTTAAGAAAACACCTGCACCGGCATAAGGATGTCTCATCACCACCATGTCCACTTTCATGGCCAGGATGTTGTTGACGGTATCTATGAGTGTTTCGCCCTTACTTACCGAAGAAGAGGAAGCCGCAAAGTTGACTACATCTGCTGAAAGTCGCTTTTCTGCCAGTTCGAAGGATAATTTTGTACGCGTAGAATTTTCGAAAAATATATTGGCGATAGTAATATCTCTTAAAGATGGCACCCGTTTAATAGGACGGTTAATGACATCTTTGAAATTATCGGCAGTTTCGAATATCAATTCAATATCATTCCGGGTGATATCTTTAATGCCTAAAAGATGTCGGGTTGATAATCTGTCTGCTGCCATTTTCTATTTGATCTTTTCTGATAATAAAATTACTTTGTCTTCACCTTCTGTCTCTTTCCAGCTAACTTTAACAAGCTGTGAGTGCAAACTGTCTACCTGTAAACCAATATAATCTGGCTCTATAGGTACATGTCTTGAAAATCTGCGGTCTATTAAAACCATCAGTTCTACCTTCGCCGGTCTTCCGTAAGCTAATAAAGCATCTAATGCCGCACGGATGGTACGGCCAGTCCACAATACATCATCAATAAGGATCACCTCTTTACCCTCAATGATAAAATCTATGGTATTACTGCTTGCAGAAACCAGGCCATCTTTACGCCTGAAATCGTCTCTGAAAAAAGTAATGTCAAGGTTACCTTTTTTAATGGTGTCTGTCTTTAAAATAGCGTGGAGTTCGTGTTGTACACGGTCGGCGAAGTAACTGCCTCTTGGCTGGATACCAATTAATACAGTTTTTGAAAAATCAGTATGATTCTCAATTAACTGGTGACAAAGTCGTTTAATTGTGATCTGGAATTTTTTTCCGTCTAGCAGGGTTCTTTTTTGCATTGACTATAGGATTAAGCAAATATAGGAAATCGTGTTGAAACTACAAATATCGTTTGGAGTAATTCATATGGCGCATGTCGTACCGCTTGAATTGTGTTTTCAAACGGCGCTTAAAATCAGGGTAGTTACGTTTAATTTTAGGGCTCCATAAAATTTCACTTAAGGCAGCTAAGCGTGGAAATAACATGTATTCCACCTTGGCGGGATTGGTAATGTATTCTGTCCAGAGGTTACCTTGGGCACCCCAAATGTATTTGGCATCTGCCGCACTGAGTTCTGGGGCTATTGGTTCATATTGATAGACCACGTCCAGGGG
>NZ_JAZQPU010000339.1:0-2654 GCF_045628745.1 Pedobacter sp. | reverse complement strand
CCCGGATGAATTTTTTCCATTGCTTGCCAGATCGGTACACGATATTGTACAGGATGTGAGTCGAATACCAATAAATTGATAGCCATATAATTTAATTTAATATTGAAAAAATGATGATTAGGTGCCGGCCTTATATTGCATCAAAGTTTATGCTTCAAATAAATAAAGCCTCTGGTTAATTGGAAAATGAATTTTTGGCAATACTGATGATAAAAAGAACTAATTTTAAAATTATATTTTTAGAAGCTGTTTCCTCACAGCCATACAACTTGTTAAAAGGAATAAAATAGGGTGCATAAGAAAAAGGGACTAAAGCTTCAATAAATTTATCGGAGGGGTCATGTATAAATTCGCCAGGATACCAATTGCACCCATCATCCACAACTGTATCTCCATTGGTGGTAAAAAAAAACCAGCCTTGTTTAACAAGGATTTTGATGTTCTTTTGTTGGAAAGAACTGGCGATAAAGGAGATGCGCCATCACCAAAAACAACTGCCATCAACAGTTACATATTTAGTTTTATCAGGCTGCACATAGATCACATTATTATTTTTGAGGAGGTAATATCCATTGGAATGTATTCCCTTTTGCCATCTAATTCCCTGATCAATAAGATGTCGTTCCTCTTTGCCGTAATATTTAAATCTCCTGCCATACTTAAGGCTTCAGTAACGGTAATTCTTTCACTGGCAACTTTATAAGTATCGGGTCTGAGCACATCACCCAGAATAGCCACTTTAAAATTTAACACCCTAACATTTACAGCAGGCTCACTGAGGTATTTAACCAACTTCAGTTGCAGCTCTGCAGCTACTACACTTGTTGTTAAACCTGCTACTTTATGTTTACCAATAAGGGGGAGGCTAATTTCACCATTCTGGTCTACCAGGTAGCCTATACTTTTAGACGCTGAATCTGCATAGGCCTTTGGGTTAAGACTACTTACGCTCACATCAAGGATATCCGAATTTTGTATAGTTAATGAAGTAAAGTTATTTATACTTTCTCTTGTAGGTGCCGTACGGCTGATATTCTGAAAATAAGGGATTTTTTGGTAGGCGTTACAAGCACTTAAAAACAGTCCGGTAAAAAATAACAGATAGAGTTTGAACTTACACATAGGTATATTTTTGGATGAATAATTTGTTCTTTTAATGAATTTTGGATAGAGTTCCTCCACTCCACTTACAGTGGCTGTTTAAAATTTAAAGTTAAAGGTAGGGGGGAGAGAGCGTCCTTCTAACTGTAGACTGTTATGTAAAAGTAGAGAAAGTAGTATACACAAAAAAGAAATTTAAACCATTGTGTATACAAACGAGAAATCTAATAGCGAAACTGTACGTAGGTTTAAAATTAAAAATAATTCACAAGGTGACACGTTCGATTATATAATAGAGAAATTATAGGTCTTTATTCCTTTAGAAGACAGTCAACATCTTTATTTAATGCTGTTTACAATCGTATAAAATTACACAAGATGTATAGCTACAATTACACTTAAAAAAATACGGAAGCAAATGAAAATTTTAATGACATTCAATTACAATTCAGTGCTCTTACAGCATTTACATTTAAACAAATTATACAATAAGTGTAACCTTATTAAGCTGGCACAGGACACCAGCTGCTGGTCATTTAATTTTTAATTCTGTTTGTAGAAAAATATGACCATCTTACAGTTACATCTTCATTAAAAAATAGGTATGGCAAAAGTTGGTATCGTTTTATCCGGAGGCGGAATCAGGGGCATTGCACACTTAGGTGTCCTTAAAGCCTTCGTCAATGCAGGCATTACTTTCAGCCACATCAGTGGCACCAGTGCAGGTTCCATAGCAGGTGCTTTTTATGCCGCTGGCATAGATCCCGAAGAAGGACTGAACATCTTTATCAAAAGTAAATTGCTGCGTTTTATCAGGCCTGCAGTAGGCAGCCTGGGGCTGATCAATATGGAATATACTTCCGGCTTGTTAAAAGAATACTTTCCCGACGACCGTATAGAAAAGTTAAAAATCCCACTTACCATTGCCGCCACCAATTTTTCTGAAGGCAAACTGGTTTATTTTAATAAAGGTCCATTAATTAAAGCCATTCAGGCCTCCAGCTGTATACCTGGCATTTTTAAACCCATCATCATTGATGATCAAATGTATGTAGACGGTGGTGTGCTGAACAATTTCCCTATAGAACCGCTGTTGACCACTTGCGATTTTATCATCGGCTCTTCCTGCAATCATTTAAAAACCGTAGATAAAATAACCAATTTTAAAGCGCTGGTGGTCAGGTCAGTAATGATGTCCATCAACAAAGACATGGAGCAGAAAGCTGCTTTCTGCAACATATTGATAGAACCTAAAGGTATGGGAGAATACAGTACTTTCGACACAAAAAAAGCGGAAACCATTTACTGGCTGGCCTACGAAGAGACCTTAAAAACCATTAAAGGAAATCCGCTTTTAAAATCGTTATCCGAGAAACAGGCTTAGTTGAGCGACAAGGCCACCAATTTTTCACCAATCAATACGGGTATAGCTTCACAGATGTTTAATTGCAAACAGAACTTTACATCTTCTTCTATGTTGAGCTGTGCCAACCGGTTACTATGAGAAGATTTAGCTAGATAAGTGCGCAGGTTTGGTTTTGCCAGGGCAAACA
>NZ_JAZQPU010000338.1:0-1561 GCF_045628745.1 Pedobacter sp. | reverse complement strand
ACAACTAACAGATTTTCCCGAAGCAGATCATACCACAATCAGCATTGATTCAGGTAAAGCTAAAGTTTATACCATCAACATCCGTTATCCTAAATGGGTTCAAAATAAGGAACTTAAAGTTTGGGTTAATGGTCAACTTGTGAAGATTGCATCCTCCCCAGGAGAATATGTTGCCATCAAAAGGCTTTGGAAAAAAGGAGATCAAATCAAAATTAGTTTACCCATGCAGACAACCACTGAACGTTTGCCTGATGGTTCTAACTACGTTGCTGTATTGCGGGGACCTATTTTGCTTGCCGCTAAAACAGATACATTGAATATGCCCGGGCTTTTTGCCGACTCAAGCAGGATGGCTCATATTGCAAACGGTAAACAATATCCATTGCAATCAATGCCTGTTTTTGTCAATGATGACCAAAATTATGACCGACAAATTAACCAGGTACAAGGTAAAAAATTGACTTTCTCCGCTTCAAACCTGATTTACCCTGATCAGTATAAAGGTATGGAGCTTATTCCTTTTTATAAATTACATGATTCCAGGTACATCATTTATTGGAGAACTGAAAACTCCAATAGTTATAACGCCTTTAAAGAAAAACTAAAGATAGCCGAAGAAGCTGCAGAAAAATTAGCGCTGCTTACACAGGATCTTGTCTATCCGGGTGAACAGCAACCTGAATCAGATCATTCCTTTGAAGGAGATGGCAGTACCAGTGGCGTGTTTAAAGACAGGCATTTTCGCAAGGCATTAAAATCATTTGGCTACCAATTGAAGTATTCTACTGACAAAGCTAAAATTCTGCGTTTAACTTTTCATGGAGAACAGGAACCCAGTGATTTTAATATTTTAATTAATGACAAGCTCATTTCGAATGTAGTCTTGCAAAAGCAAAACAAAGAATTTTACTTTATTGATTATCCTATACCAGCAAGTGCTATAGGCACGT
The DNA here is from genome assembly GCF_045628745.1 of Pedobacter sp. Taxonomy (GTDB): domain Bacteria; phylum Bacteroidota; class Bacteroidia; order Sphingobacteriales; family Sphingobacteriaceae; genus Pedobacter. The sequence continues at coordinate 611 of NZ_JAZQPU010000338.1, read as the reverse complement.
CGCCAAAAAAAATGAAACTTAGTTTTCAAGCAGCTACAGGCTCTCAAACAGCTCGTATTTATGAAGTCAGACTCCTTGTAAAAGAATAGTGTATATATTACACCTCCAATAATATTACAGCCTTTTAGCATGATGATATAAATTTCTTTTGTTGGATTATTTTATAAGATGAGGTAACCGTATCATCAATTATTTAAATGTCTATTTAACATTTATAATTGTGATTCAAGCCTTGTTATTTTTGAATTTTAGCAAGTAAAAAGTTGATTTCAGTATAAATGATTGAATTTATGTATTTTAAATCACTGAAAAACAGTTGATTATGTTTTATAATAAAGTTATGTAACTTTTATGTTCTATATCTAAAAATTCTTATATTAGTAATAGCTAACCAAATATAACTTCTCAAAAAAATCTAACTAAAAAATCTTAAGTATGGACAAGAAGTATACACTATTCCCCTATAATTATTTTACCGAATTATAAATCAATTCTATTGATCTACTGGTAAGTAGCGTCAAAAATATTTCTCAAACTATCAAAATTATAACCTTTAAACATTATCTAAAAAATGATGAGGGGCAGAAGTATGCCCTAAATTTCCCAGCCTA
>NZ_JAZQPU010000337.1:0-9991 GCF_045628745.1 Pedobacter sp. | reverse complement strand
TGTTCTGCAATATTTTTCAACTGCCTTACGTTACCAGGCCAGCTGTAATTGCTCAGCATTTGTATAGCATCAGGTTCAAGTTGTATCCCCGGACTGCGGTATTTATCGCTGAAATCTGCAGAAAACTTTCTGAAGAGCAGGTAAATATCTTCCTTACGCTCATGAAGGGCAGGGATTCGCAAAGGCACCGTATTTAAACGGTAGTATAAATCTTCACGGAATTTACCAGATTTCACCCTGTTGTAAACATCAACGTTAGTGGCCGCAATGATCCTTACATCGGTTTTTTGTACCTTTGAAGAACCTACCCTGAGGTATTCACCACTTTCAAGGATCCTTAACAAGCGGGCTTGAGTACCCAAAGGCAATTCGGCAACCTCATCTAAAAAGATGGTACCACCGTTGGCCACTTCAAAATAACCCTTACGGGCTTCATGAGCACCTGTAAAAGAGCCTTTCTCATGTCCAAACAATTCAGAATCAATTGTTCCTTCAGGAATGGCACCACAGTTTACGGCAATAAAAGCACCATGTTTACGGGCGCTCAACTGGTGAATGATGTGCGAAAATACTTCCTTACCACTACCACTTTCACCTGTTATTAAAACAGACATATCTGTAGGGGCAACTTGCCTTGCTATATCTATAGCCCGGTTTAAAAGAGGTGAGCCTCCAATAATACCAAAGCGGTTTTTAATGTCTTGTATATCCATAATTAATCTGCTATTCTTCCCAGCAATGTTGCTGATGTACAACGCTCAATTATTACATTCACATATTGACCAGGTTTAATGTCGCTGGTCGCAGGAAAAACAACCATTGCATTTTGGTCACTTCTACCACAATAATCCTTATCAGATTTTTTAGAAACACCTTCTACCAGTATTCTTACGGTTTTGCCAACACTTTGTTGCAACCTGCGTAAAGACCAATCCTGTTGTTTCACCAAAATCTCACTCAAACGGCGTTTCTTCACCTCTTCAGGAACATCATCCGGAAGTTTTCTTGCCGCAAGGGTACCTGGTCTTTCAGAATAGCTAAAAGTAAAGGCAAAATCATAACCTACATAATCCATCATGCTTAACGTTTCCTGGTGCTCCTCTTCAGTTTCTGAGCAGAAACCGGCAATGATATCAGAAGAAATTGCACAATCAGGAATAATGTTGCGCACGGCATTGATGCGGTTAATATACCATTCGCGGGTATAGGTACGGTTCATTAATTCTAACACCCTGCTGCTGCCCGACTGAACAGGAAGGTGGATATAATTACAAATATTATCGTATTTAGCAATGGTATATAATACCTCGTCAGTAATGTCTTTCGGATGTGAAGTAGAAAAGCGAATCCTTAAGTCTGCACTTATCAAGGCTACTTTTTCCAATAGTTGGGCAAAGTTAACTTCATAAGGTGCATCAGCAGCAGCCTCAGGATTTTTCCATTTATAAGAGTCAACATTCTGACCTAATAAGGTTACTTCTTTATACCCTCTGTTGAATAAATCCTGTGCTTCAGCTAAAATAGAATAAGGGTCCCTGCTACGTTCACGCCCCCTGGTGAAAGGAACAACGCAAAAAGAACACATATTATCGCAGCCGCGCATGATGGAGATAAAGGCAGTAATGCCATTTCCACCCAAACGAACAGGACTGATGTCAGCGTATGTTTCTTCCCTTGATAAAAGTACGTTGATGGCTTTTCTTCCGTCTTCTGCCTGGTTTAATAACTGCGGTAGATCACGGTAAGCATCTGGGCCTACCACCACATCTACCAGTTTTTCTTCTTCTAAGAACTTAGATTTTAAACGTTCGGCCATGCAGCCTAACACGCCAATAATCAATTTAGGATTGCGACGTTTTTCTGCACTAAATTGTGACAAACGGTTTCTCACTCTTTGTTCCGCATTTTCCCTGATAGAGCAGGTATTGATAAACACTACATCAGCTTCTTTAAAATCCGCTGTGGTTTCAAAACCATCATCTTTTAAAATAGAGGCAACGATCTCACTATCAGCAAAATTCATTTGGCAACCATAACTTTCAATATAAAGCTTTTTGCCATTGCGCAGTAAAGGCGAATCTAAAACTAAAGCCTCACCTTGGCGCTCTTCATCATGTGTCTTATCTGTAAGCTGTAAATCAATCATATATAGTTACTGTTTTATGCGACTTCAAAAATACGCAAATATATTTGTAAATGACAAAGTGGCAGAGATATTGTATGTTGTATTTTACAAACAGATGGTATGATTAAAAATAATAGAGGTTTAAAAAGGATATGGCTATGGATAGGAGGTGTTTTTCTGGGAATAATGATGGTTTTAGGAATTGCAGCGCTCTATTTCAGTGTAAAATGGAAACCCCTGCTCAGCGAAAAAATCAAAACCGGTGTTTATAATGGTTCACACAGACTATATAAAATTGACTTCAAAGATATACACCTCAACCTTTTTACCGGCAGCGCAACCTTAAATCAGGTAACGCTGATACCTGATACATTAGTATTTGATTCTTTAAAAAAGCTAAAGCTGGCACCGGCACATTTGATGGAGCTTCAATTAAATCAATTGGATATCAATAGGGTTGGAATTCTCAATGCCTATTTCAAAAAGAAACTGAACATCAGTTCTATTGTACTTCGGGAGCCCACTATTACCCTTACTCACCGCAAGGTGGACAAAAGACCCGATACCGTGATCAATGAAACCACGCTCTTTCAACAAATTTCTAAAACTTTTACCTCCATTAGCCTGCACCGCTTAAATATTGTAAACGCCAATTTAGCTTACCTGAACGGCGATAATGGGAGGAAGCAGCACACCATTAAAAAATTAAGTGTAGAGGTTAATGATTTTTTATTAGACTCGCTGTCTGATCAGGACACCAACAGGTTTTATTATACCAGGGAGGTGAGCTTTACCATGACAGGTTATCAATCTTTAACAGCAGATAAAATGTATACCATGAAAGTGGATACCATTACAGGCTCTGTCAAAGAAAAAACCCTGGAGCTGAAAGGCTTTTACATGCTGCCCATGTATGCTGAACTTCCTTTTAGTCGTCGTTATAAAACCCAGAAAGATCGTTTCGACATGCACTTTGAAAAAGTTAACTTTAGGGGGATAGATTTTGTAAAGCTTGATCAGGAAGGAAAGCTTCATGCCCGCACGCTGGTTATTGGCCCGGCGAAGGTGGCTATTTTCATGAACCGTGAACTTCCACCTCCATCGTTTGACAAAGGGAGAAACTACCCCCATGTGGCCTTACAAAGATTAGACTTGCCGCTGCACCTGGATACTTTAAAGCTGAAGAACCTCCATGTGGCTTATTCAGAATATAACCCTATTTCACAGAAAAAAGGAACGGTAGACCTGGAAAATTTAAGCGGAACGATACTTAATGTAACCAACGATTCGTTGCAGCTGACTAAAAACAACCATGCCATTGCCAACTTAAGCACCAGGATTATCAAGGCAGCTCAAATTAAGGTGCACATCAATTTTAACCTGACTTCCAAAAGTGGTGCCTTCAGTTACAGTGGAAACATAGGCCCTTTGAATATGACGGAGTTAAATCCCTTGTCGCGCAATTTAGGTTTGGTAAAAATTGATCAGGGGAAAATTCAAAAAGCAGATTTTAACATCAATGGAGATACACATGGCGCTAATGGCACAATGCGGTTTTACTATAGCGACCTTAAAATTACCATGCTCAAGGAGAGCGAAAAAGGGGAGCCCTTTAAAGAAAAAGGCTTTCTCTCGTTTCTGGCAAATACCATTGTGGTTAAAAATGATAACCCTTCAAAGGGTGAAACCTTGCGCATTGCCAAAATAAGTTTCCAAAGAACACCTGCAGCCTCCTTTTTTAACCTGTTATGGAAAAGTGTTTTTGTGGGTATCCGCGAGACTATTGGCATTGGAATGGTGCCCGTAAAAAGCCCGGAGAAAGCTTTTGATAAGGTTGTTGATAAAAAAGAAGAACGAAAAGAAAAACGGGAAGAAAAAAAGGAAGAACGCCAAAAGGATAAGGAACGTAAAGCCGAAGAAGAAATTACAGCTAAAGGCAATTAAATCAAATTGAGGAGAAAACTGTATATTGTATTCGGTATCGCTCTTGCCTATGCTTAAAAGTCTGCTTAAAAGTCACCAGGTCATTAAATGGCTCGTCATTATTGCCGCTTGCTTTTTGCTCGTCTTCGGTACCGTATCCCTTTACATGAATATTTGGGTAAAGCCCATTTTAGCAAAGCGGCTGAAGGAACTGGTAGGACAGGCGACGGAAAACTTGTATAGCATAGACTTTACTGGCATCAGTGTGAACTGCCTTACCGGCGATGCTAACCTGAGTAATGTTAAATTTATGCCCAATGCGGCAGTCTTAAAAAAGCTAATCGCCGCGAAAAAAGCACCTAATAACGTTTACAACATCCAGCTGCGGAAACTTTCCATCCGCAATGTGCATCCCTACAGGGTTTACAAGTATAAAAAGCTGGATATCGATGAGGTAGAGATTCTTCACCCGCGGATAACGATGGTGAATAAGCAATACGACTTTAATGAAAATAAGCCTGCAGGACCTATACAATCGCCTTACGACTATATCTCTAAATTTCTAAAAGAAGTTCGCATCAACACGATCAGTTTTAAAGAAATCAGCTTTAAATACGTGGATAACAACCATGCTAAGCCTATTATCAATCAGCTGGAGCATTTAAACATTACCCTCAAAGACTGGCTGATTGATGCTACTTCTGCGCAAGACACCAGCAGGTTTTACCTGTTGAAAGAGGTGAAATTGCAGCTCAGTGATTATTCTTATCCTACGGCCGATAGCTTGTACCATGTGAGGGCCAGTGAAATCAACTTTACCGGATCAACAGGTGCGCTGCATGTTAAAAAGCTTGCCTTAGTACCCAGGTACACAGAAATGGAATTTGCCAAGGTGGTAGGAGTTGCTAAAGACCGTTTCCATATTCAGTTGAGCGATGTTAAGTTTAAGGGTATAGACTTTCCCTTGTTGATCAAAAATCAGGAGTTTTTTACTCAGGAAATGAATATCAGGGATGGGCAGTTTGCTGTATTTAACAACAATGAAATGCCTTCGCTAGAGGTTGATAAAACTGGCCAGTATCCTCAGCAGCTGCTGCAGAAATTACCGGGGAAGGTGACCATTAAAAAGCTGCAGCTGAAAAATATCAACATCTGTTATGCAGAGTATGATGCCGACAGTAAGCAAAAGGGAAGAATTACCTTCGAAAATACAACAGGAACTGTAACCAATATTAGTAATGCCGAAAGGGAAATTAAGCACAACCGGATGATGGAGGCTAACTTGAGCACCTATTTAATGGGGCAGGGTAAATTAAATACACAGTTTAAGTTTGATTTGCTTGCCGCTGATGGCGCATTTTCTTATTCCGGGGAACTGTTCGGTTTAAATGGCTCCGTATTAAACAATGTAACCAAGCCATTAGGGCGGGTGCACATTAAAAGTGGAATGGTTAAAAAGCTGACTTTTAAGGTAAAGGCTAATGACCGTAAGGCTGTGGGCAACATGGAATTCAGGTACAATGACCTCGCTATTGCGGTATTGAAAAAAGAAAAGGGGAAACCATGGTTCAGCAGACAGGGACTTTTGTCGTTTTTAGCCAATAACCTCATCATTAAGCCGGATAACCCAGATCGTAATGGCCTTTTTACAATTGCTAAGATAGATTATGAACGCAAGCCTACGCGCTCGTTCTTCAGCTTTGTGTGGAAAGCTTTATTTAAGGGCATCAGGTTTAGCGTGGGCGTAACACCCCAAAAAGAAGCCATGGTAAAGGCCCACATCGAGAAGTTTGAGAAAATGAAGGTGGAGCGAGAAAAGCGCCGTGAAGCAAGGGAAAGAAGGAAGGAAAACAGGTAGCCAAAAAAAACCGGTATACTTTGCAGCATACCGGTTTTGCGTATTATTTCAATAACTCTGCAGGAGCAGGTTTATTAAGCAGGTTTTCATAATAAAAACGTATTCTCGCTGCTCTGTCGTGCGGGGTTTTTACACCCCCCCAGCCATGTCTGCCACCAGGATAAATCATTAATTCGAAATGTTTGTTTAGGTTTTGCAGTTTATCAATAAATTGAATGGTATTTTGCATGTGTACATTATCATCCATATCGCCATGCATAATGTGCAATAAACCTTTGTATTGATCAGCATAGGTCAATACAGAAGCATTTTTATAGCCTTCAGGGTTTTCCTGTGGCGTATCCATAAAACGTTCTGTATAATGACTGTCGTATAATTCCCAGCTGGTAACAGGCGCACCTGCATAGCCGAAATCAAAAACATCACTTCCATAAGTTAAAGCCATACAAGTCATGTAACCACCATAGCTATGACCGGTAATCAGCAATTTAGCGGGATCAACCCAAGGCTGTGCTTTTAACCATCTGCCTGCAGTCATGTAATCTTTCATTTCCCATTTACCCAAATTACGGTGCATTAAAGCAACACCTGCCTTACCGAACTGTCCGGAAGCACGGTGATCTACAGCAATTTGAATGATACCTTCATTAGCCCACCATTGGTTGGCGGTACCTTTCCAGGAGTTGGTTACCGTACCTGCATTAGGACCACCATAAATACTGAAAACAACAGGGTATTTTTTAGTCTTGTCGAAATCTGTAGGGTAGGTAATTACGGCAGGCAAATCATAACCATCGCCCGAAGGGATGGTGATCATTTCAGTTTTACCGAAAGCATACTGGCTAAATTCTGCCGATTTGCTGTCTTCTAATTCTTTAATTACCTTTCCATTGTTATCTAGCAAAGCTCTTTTTGGTGGCGTGGCCACATTAGAGTAAGTGGTAATAAACTTGTTGCCCGATGGAGAAAGCAATACCTGGTGGGTATAGTCTCCAAAAGTTAACCTTTTTAAGTTTTTACCGTTATAATCTACCCTGTACAAATCTGTACGTGTAGAAGCTTCTTTGCGTGCGGTGAAGTAAACAACTTTCTTTTTCTCATCAACCTTTAAAAGGTTGGTAACCTGCCATTTTCCACTGGTTAAAGGGTTAACCAATTTACCGGCAAGGGTATAGAGATAAAAATGAGCCCAGCCCGTTTTGTCGCTTTTAAGGATATAATGTTTGTTATCTTTAAGGTATTCAATACGGCCATCAAAATCAAGGTCTATCCATGAAGCTTGTTTTTCATCATAGATTTCTTTTTTTGTGCCATTTACAGGGTTAACCGCATAAAACTTTAGGTTCTCTTGTCCGCGGTCCATCCATTGCACCATCATGCTGCTGCTGTCGAAACTCCAGTAAGGCATGCCAAAATACTGGTCTGTTTTTTCATTAAAATCTGCCCATACCACGTTTCCACCTTCGGCAGCAACAAAACCTATACGTACTGCAGGGTTAGGATCTCCAGCTTTAGGGTAGCGGGTTTTTTCAGTATAGCCATGCTGACCAGTAGAACCATTGATAGGGAACATAGGCACTTTAGTGTCGTCAAAACGCATAAAGCTTAACTTTTTGCTGTCTGGCGACCACCAGAAAGCTTTATATTTTGTAGGTCTGCCTAAAATTTCTTCGAAATAAACCCATGAAGAATAACCGTTGTAGATCACATCAGTAGCATCGGTGGTATATCTTATTTCTTTGCCTGTAGCTACTTCAACTGCAAAAAGATCGTTGTTACGGGTAAAAGCAACATATTTTCCGTCAGGAGAGATTGTAGGGTTTTTTTCGGCTAAAGTATCGTTAGTTAAGCGTTTTGGAGCTTGTTTACCGTATTGAATGTAAACATCGTTTTCAGTAACCATTACTTCCACATCACTTGTTGGTGGGGGTGTGTAGGCCGCTTTAGCACCCGTGCTGATGTCTATCGCTTGCAGACCACCAGTTTTTAAGTCGTATTCAAGGTAATGCTGGTCATCACTCCATCCGGTAACAGGTTTTAAGGTTTTGGTGATAGAAGGCTGACCGCCGAAAGTTTGCTGCTGATTAAGCCTTTTTAGCTGGGCCTGAACAGAAAAACTGCAGCAAAGGGCTGCGGCAAGGCAAAAAAAGTTAGTTGTTTTCATTAAAGCTATAATTTGTGTTTAAGGGGTAAGCAAGCCATTACGCGCTGCTCCTTCCCCACATCAGCGGGAAAGTTACACAATGTTATGAAGTTCTTGAAATTATGTACTTAGTTGTTACTAAAATTGAGGTCTTAATGGTTTTTTTAACGGAATCATCTTTTAGGGAATAAGTCTAAGATGCTATACATTAAAAGCAACTAATAATTAGTTAATCATTTTGTAATCTTTAAGAGGGCGTTGGGAAGGCCTTGGTATATCGATTGGATATAGGAAGGCCCTACGAAGGCCCTCCCAACGCCCTCTGAACGCCTTGTAAACTATAACTTGTAGGATAAATTTCATTAACTTAAAATGTTGTTTTAAAACACCATAAATTCATCATCTGATACTTTATCCCTATTGGTAAAACGAAAAAAGGTCGTATCATTTTTCAACGATACGACCTCTCTTATTTAATGTTGCATCACCTTAAGCTCGGGAGAGCTAAGTTAATGCTAATGTGTGTTGTTTTATAATACCCAGTTCCAGCCATTCTCATCAGGAACCAATCCGTAACGAATATCGTTTAACGTTTTGGCGATACCCTGAGAAACCGTACGGGTTGCAGGATCTGTTAAAGTGTATAACTTGCCTTCGTAGCTAATTTGACCAATTGGCGTTACTGTTGCGGCAGTGCCTGCAGCAAAAGCATCAGTTAAACGGCCATTTTCAATACCTTCAATTACTTCTTTAATGCTGATGCGTCTTTCTTCAACTTCAATGCCAGCAGCTTTTGCAAGGTGAATAATGGTATCGCGGGTTACACCGTCTAATACCGTACTTCTTACTGAAGGGGTAACCAATTTACCATCAATCACGAAAATTAAGTTCGCTGTACCAGCTTCCTCAATGTATTCATGTGTAGATGCATCAGTCCAGATCAATTGATCGAAACCTTCTTTAGCAGCTTCCGCAAATGGGAAGATGGAACGGGCATAGTTTCCTGCAGTTTTTGCAAAACCAACACCACCTTCATCAGCACGTGTAAATTCAGTTTCAATTTTCACTTTCAACGGTTTGCTGTAATAAGGTCCTGTAGGGGTTGTTAAGATAGCAAAAGTATATTTATCTGAGGCTTTAACACCCAGGTAAGGATCTGTGGCAAACATTACCGGACGAAGGTAAAGCGAGTAACCATCTTGGTTAGGGACCCATTTTTCGTCAATTTCAATCAATGCAGCAATACCTGCCTTGAAAATATCTTGCGGAATAGTAGGCATCGCCATACGTACGGCAGATTTATTGAAACGCTCAAAGTTTTTATCGCCTCTAAAAACGCTGATTTTGCCGTCAGCCTGGCGATAAGCTTTCATGCCTTCAAAAATTGCCTGTCCATAATGAAGGGCAGAAATTGCCGGACTCATCATGATAGGGCCAAAGGGTAAAACCTGTAGGTTTGTCCATTCACCGTTCTCGTATTCTGCGATAAACATGTGGTCTGAAAACACTTTACCGAAAGGTAAGTTAGAGAAATCAGTCCCAGTTAACCTCGACTCGGCTATCTGGGTTGTTGTAATATTTAAAGTTTCAGTCACTGTGGTATGTTCTTTAGTGTTAGTCAAAAGTAGATAAAAAAAGGCGTTTTTTTGCGGTTTAATTTATTAATGTGGTGTGTATCACAACAATAACATTATTGTCCTGCCCTATAGGGCTTAATACAGTACCCTGAATTTAATGGTTTGCTCAATTTTTTTAAGGGCTTTAAACAGGGCCTTGTCGTATGCAGAATTGATGTCTGTAATGGCATAACCAATGTGTGCATTGGTCATTAGAAACTGACCTACAATGTTTACATTGTGTTTGGCAAGGATGGTGTTCATTTGAGCCATAATGCCCGGCACGTTTTTGTGAATATGGATTAGCCTGTGCGATTTTTCTATCC